>JAHRHW010000056.1 GCA_019100305.1 Candidatus Thiodiazotropha taylori
GTTCAGGCTGGCGGTGAAACGGGCGTGGAAAATGGCCAGCCGCTCCTCCTTGGGTTGAAACAGATAGGGATTGTCCTGAATCGCCTTCTGCAACTGCTGTCTTTCACCCGCAGCACTCTGTCCCAGGTTTTCCATCAATCGATGGAGGAAGTCGTCTCTGGCTGCTTGCAGCAGTTTTGCTTGTTCATCGAGCGGAAAACGTAGAAACCAGATCATCGGATCCAGCTCCTGTTGTTGCGGGTCGGATAGAATCAGAGCAAACCAGGCCTGCTGCTGAAGCGGTGCGGTATACGGGGTCTCGGTCAACTCAAAATTGATAAAATCTTCCCTTGGGATCGGCGTTACCCGACGGCCCATGTCATAGTAGTTGAGCTGCAGGCCGCCAGACTCGAGAAATTCGGTCAGTGTTGCTATCTGGTTCATATCCAATCGATCAGGTGGTGTTCCCAGTCATCCGCCTCTGACTCACTCACCACCTTGCCGTGGATGGAGTGTCCACCCAGTCTCATCTGGCGACTCTCGCCACTACACTTCAGTGGGTGCCAGGCAGGTAGATCCTTACCCTCGGCGATCAGTCTGTAGGCGCAAGTTGGCGGCAGCCAGTAGGGATCCTTCAGATCCTTCGGTTGCAGGGTGATACAGTTGGGTACCAGGATTGAGCGTTCCTGATAGTGCGTACAGCGGCAGTTTTCCTGGTCCAGCAGATCACACACCACATTGGTGAAGTAGATCTCCCGGGTCTCTTCATCTTCCAGCTTTTGCAGGCAGCACTTCGCACAACCGTCACAGAGGGATTCCCACTCCTCCCGGGAGAGCGCTTCCAGGGATTTGGTGCGCCAGAATGGTTCAGTTGTTTCGCTCATACCATTTTGCAAACAGGGCTATTTCAAGGTGGGCTATCATAGGCTAGTTGGGGCGTGAATGCTGTAACTTTCTTAGGCCTGAAGTGCCATTCTATAGATCACTTATAAAGGCTTCTGTCAATACTGTTTATACACACCTTTTCTCGGGTGAGCGAACATTTGACCGTTTAATGAAATTATTTAATTTAAAGTATAATAAAAAGACAGTAATTATATGAAAAATAAAGAAATATATTAATTGTATAGAAATTGCACAATCTAAAAAGGGTACAGCAGGATCAAGGCTTCCAGGCGATTTAGGTGACTTTACCCACAAAGTTATCCACAAGTTCTGTGGAAATAATTAAGCGTTTTTTAGCCCCGATTGGTGGCTGGGTTCCACTTGGCAAAGTAATTTCGGCTGTCCGGTCAATCCATTGACTGAAAGTGTCATGGAATTCAGCTCTCAGGTATAACCTGCCATAATCGGAGGAAGCTTTTATTGGCACTAACTGCGCTCCAACCTGAGGTCAGATTGCAGAAGTTCAGTCGTGAGTAGAGAAGAAGAGGATCAAAAGTTAATCGAGGCATTTGCGGACGCACTCTGGATGGAGCGGGGGTTGAGTCAAAATACCTTGTCGGCTTATCAATCGGATCTGCGAAAAATTGCCAGCGCATTGCGGCAACAAAATGGCAGAGGTCTGTTGAGTGCCCGCCGTGCGGATCTGCAAAACTATCTGGCAAGCTTGAGTAAGCAGGGGGTAAAACCACGTTCCAGTGCCAGATTGCTCTCCTGCTTGCGCCAGTTCTATCAATACTGGCTACGTGAGGGGCGGATTGACGCGGATCCCAGTGTGCGTATCTCTGCGCCTAAACTGGGAAGACCGCTGCCGAAGTCCCTCTCCGAGGCGGAGGTGGAAGCACTTTTGGATGCCCCGGATCTTGAGGATCTGGAGGGTGAGCGGGATCGCACCATGCTCGAGGTGCTCTATGCAACCGGACTGCGGGTTTCGGAATTGGTCGAATTGCGCCCCGAGCAGGTCAGTTTGACCCAGGGTGTACTGCGTGTCACTGGCAAAGGAGGCAAGGAGCGGCTGGTTCCACTTGGGGATGAAGCGCAAGGCTGGCTGGAAGGTTTTCTCAGCGGTGCACGAACGGTTCTGTTGGGTGCACGGGTCTGTGCCCATCTTTTTCCCACCCGGCGTGGCAGGGGGATGACCCGGCAGGCTTTCTGGTATCGGATTAAGAAACATGCCGCATCCGCCGGAATACACCAGACCGTCTCTCCCCATACATTGAGGCATGCGTTCGCCACCCATCTGCTCAATCATGGCGCCGATCTCAGGGTGGTACAACTGTTACTGGGGCATAGCGATCTATCCACAACCCAAATCTATACCCACGTTGCCCGGGAGCGATTGAAAACCTTACATGCCCGGCACCATCCACGGGGTTGATTGATCCGAGTTACGTTAAGCGCTTAAAAAGCGCCTCTAACTCCATAATATTAAG
Source organism: Candidatus Thiodiazotropha taylori (assembly GCA_019100305.1). Lineage (GTDB taxonomy): Bacteria > Pseudomonadota > Gammaproteobacteria > Chromatiales > Chromatiaceae > Thiodiazotropha. The sequence continues at coordinate 2,355 of JAHRHW010000056.1, forward strand.
AGTTTTTGATATATTTCGTGTGAGCCGTTCAAGGGGGGGCAGGTATCAGAGCAGGCCTATTTAGATCCTGCTGTCTGATGCTTTGAGATCGCGTCGAGTGATCAGTCCCATAAGAGTCCCGGAAAAAGCACGGCAAACAATTTGACTCCAGGCTGATAACAATCCCCAGGGATGTGTTAGAGTCGCAGCCAATTCAGCCAACACAGAGGTTTCATTGATGCCATCATTCGATATCGTTTCCGAGGTTGATCTACAGGAGGTCCGCAATGCGGTGGACCAGGCAAATCGAGAGATCGGTACCCGGTTTGATTTCAAAGGGGTGGATGCACAATTTGAGCAAAACGAGAGCGAGATCAACCTAAAGGCCGAACAGGAGTTCCAACTGAACCAGATGATGGATATTCTGCGCCAGAAACTGGTCAAACGGGGTGTTGATGTAGCTGCTATGGATATTCAGGAGCCCCAAACAAGCCTGAATGCGGCACGACAGGCAGTAAAGATCAAGCAGGGAATCGAAACGGATATTGCCAAGAAAATGGTCAAAGAGATCAAGGCAAGCAAGCTGAAAGTCCAGGCTCAGATTCAGGGAGAGCAACTCAGGGTGAGTGGCAAAAAACGGGATGATCTGCAGCAGGTAATCACACTCATGCGGGAATCGGATTATGGTTTACCGCTTCAATATCAGAATTTTCGGGATTAAATTAAATGAAACGACTAACCAAAGGCAATCCACTCTCTGGCATTATGAAAGCTGTGATCATGCTGCCTGCACTGTTGATGGTATCGACCCTTTACGCAGAAGTGACCAAGCAGGATGCGGATATGGAGAATGTCCGTAACGGCATGAACAAAGTGCTTAAAAGTGGTGAGATCAGCAGTATTACACCGAGTGCTGTGGATGGCCTGTACGAAGTGATGGTTGGACCACAGCTCTATTACGTCACCGCGGATGGTAAACATCTGCTGAATGGCAAGCTCTTCAATATTGAAAAGCGGGAGGATCTGACCACCCCCAAGATTTCCAAAGCCAAGGCAGTCTATATTGAGTCGATTGGCGAAGATAACATGGTTATATTTGCCCCCAAAGAGTACAAGCACACCATTACCGTGTTTACCGATATCGATTGCGGCTACTGCCGCAAGCTCCATGAGGAGATGAAGGATTACAACGACCTGGGCATCCGAGTGCGTTATTTGATGTACCCAAGGGCCGGTATTGGCAGTGAATCCTTTCAAAAGGCGGTCTCGGTACTCTGTGCCGATGACAGGAACGAAGCGATGACCCTCTCCAAGGCGGGTGAAGAGATTCCGCTCAAGAAGTGTGAAAACCCGGTTCGTGATCACTTTCAGCTGGGCCAGTTGCTGGGTGTGAATGGAACGCCGGCGATTTTTCTGCAGAGTGGGGATATGCTTCCTGGTTATGTTCCGGCCAAAAAGATGAGTTCCATCCTGAATCAGATGGATATGGAGCTGGCCAGTCGCAATGGTGCGGAAAGCCAGTAAAGATCAATCCGGCATGCGGCTGGGGAGATAGATACAGAGTACCTGTTGTTAACTGAATCGGGCTGTTGGGGTATCAATTCCGTCCCCAGATTCAGTGTGGTATTAGATCCGCCACAACCCTACCTGAAAAAAATGGACTAGTCTGGTAATTTACACAGTTGAGATTACCGGGCTGGTCCATTATGTTTGATCAGATCTTGATGTGGTCGTCTGCAGATCCATCAATATTTGACCTCAATCAAAAAAAGCGGAGTTGGGAGATAGCTTGATTATAGAAGTGGCCATGCGTACCGATAGAGGTATGGTACGAGAGCAAAATGAAGACGCAATCGGCGGTGACCCTGATCTTGGTGTGCTGATTCTGGCCGATGGTATGGGGGGAGCCAATGCCGGTGAAGTGGCCAGCGAGCTGGCCGTTGATCTGCTGTCGAGCCATCTGATCGTCGGCAGGAACAGTGACACAATGCCTGATCAGTCATCCATGCGAGTGTCGATTGAGACGGTCAATCAGGCCATTCTGGAGCTGGCCGAACAAGTGCCCGAATATCAGGGAATGGGAACAACCCTGGTATTAGGGGTGTTCGACAACAACAGTATCCGCTATGCCCATGTTGGTGACTCACGACTCTACAGATTACGTCAAGGTCGATTGGAGCAGTTGACAATAGACCATACACTGATCCAGGAAATGATCAACCTGGGTGACTTTGCCAATATGGAAGAGGCGATGATGGCGGGTGTTCCCACCAATGTGCTTTCGAGAGCACTGGGATCCCAAACTGAGATTGTGTCTGATATTGCCGAATCGGAAGTGGAGCAGGGTGACCTCTATCTGTTCTGCTCAGATGGACTGACCGGTATGGTGACGGATGATGAAATGCAAAGTATCCTTGAAAATAATAATCTGGATCTTGAGCAGCAGGTGAATGAACTGGTCGATTTCGCCTGTCGCTGTGGTGGTGTCGATAACATCTCAGTGATCGTCGTGCGGCCACAATTAAGCAGTGAACAATGAAAAAGTCATAAATAGATACCTTGGGTAGATGATGTATGGAAAAACTCGTAGTTCTGAGTGACGATGAGTCCCCGCAAGAGTTTCCTCTTGTAGATAAACGACTGTTAATCGGACGGGATGCGACTTGTGATGTCTGTCTCGGCGATCGCTCTGTCAGTCGCCATCACGCTACTCTGATACGTGTCTTTCGCGGCTTCTCCATTGAGGATGAAGGCAGCACCAACGGTACCCGTGTGAATGGGGATTTGATTACCAAAAGGTTTCTCAAGCATGGGGACCTGATTGAAATCGGCAAGTACAATCTGCGTTATATTGCACAGCTTCCTCATCATGAGATGGAAGAGGAAGATCCGGATCGCACCGTGGTTATCAAACCTGTTCAGTCTACTCCGGCAGAGCCTGCATCGGTACCAGCGCAACAGGCCAAACCGGCATTTTCCACAACACCAACAGCGGATCATAAAGAGCCGGCGACAGCTGCTGTATCGGCAGTCAAACCCACATTGAAACCGGCCACTCCTTCAGCAGCCCCAAGTGGCAGTCCGGCGCAGAACAGTACCGCAAAAGTGCGCTTTCTTGAGGGTGATCATAAAGGTGAGGAGCGGGTGATTGATCGCTCCTTTTTCAGTGTTGGAAAACCGGGTGGTGACCTGGTCCTGATCAATCATCGTCACAACGGTTACTTCCTGTTGAAGGTCGGTGGCGACAACGTACCAATGATCAATGGCAAACCGATCAAGGCAGGCGGAGTTGAGCTGAACAGTGGGGACCGAATTACACTCGGCGATCTCTCCCTGGAGTTTGAGGATTAGTGTTAACAGGCCCTGGTCTTAACAGACCCTGGCAGCCTGCACAGATCGACGATTGCGTCCATCGGCTCTCTCAGTTGATACCCTCTCTGGATGTGAAGCGATAATCACTGCTGAGCAGTGAGGTCAAGCGCATGCAGGAGGCGAAATCTGTGGTGTTTTCGAGAATGCCATGCTTGATTACCCCTTCCAGCAGGTCTTTGCCATCCCAGTTGGGATTGGTCAGCTCCGACAAAAAACGGCTCTCCTGTGGAGTGAGTTGACAGAATGATAGTGCGGAACCGTGGCTATCGATGCGTGTGATCTGTGCGCACAATTGCATCGACTCGATCTGTCCCGGTCTACTGAATAACACCCGATATTGATCGTTCAGCTTGGCACCGCTCAGTGCATTGACAAACAGGCCTGTTTGACTGATGTCGGAAATGATCCGGTTCTGGCTGACCCCATTGGCTTTGGATACAAAGGTGACCTGAAAGGATGTTTTCGTTCTTGGATTTTTACGTGCATCCATTGGTGTGACTCCTTCATAAAAGTGTCACATTCCAATTTAGGCCGCTTTGAAGCAATTGAACAGGGTGGTGAATACCCCTTGATATCAGGGTTTACCTTAATGGACTGATCCTATCAATATTGTGATTATCATAGGTTGTAACGGGCCCGCTCATCAATTTTGCAAGATCAATACAGGCGAAGCCACTGCTTCCATGCAGACAAGCTCTTCAACGATTTGTAGATCAATCCTTCAAACGAAATCCGATATCGATCGTCACCTGCCAGTGGGCTACCTGTCCATCTTCAATGTGACCGCGGGTCTCCACCACTTCGAACCAACCCATGTTACTGATGGTCTCGCCTGCCCGTGCGATGGCATTGCGAATGGCATCGTCGCTACTGCTCTGGGAAGAACCGACTAACTGAATCTTTTTATAGACATGATCGCTCATCAAACACCTCGGTGATGGTAATGGTTGGGGAATTCAGGGTTCACTGGATTCCAGTTTCTCTTTCAACAGATAGAGTTGCTCCAGTGCCTGACGGGGGGTCAGATCGTCGGGATCGATCCGCTCCAACAGGGTCTCCACAGCGGAGGGCTCAGCAGGCTCAGGTGAAAGGTTGAAAAGGGGCAGTTGGCTCTGCTGCTGTTCCGCATGTCTTTGCGCGCTGGCTTCAAGTTCCAGCAGCCGTTGCCTAGCTTTCTTGATCACGGTTTTCGGGACGCCTGCCAGGGTGGCCACCTGCAGTCCATAACTCTGGTTGGCCGGGCCTTCTCGGACCGCATGGAGAAAGACAATGGTGTCACCGTGCTCAACCGCATCCAGGTGTAGATTGGCAATCCCCGGATACTCTTCAGGCAGGGTGGTGAGCTCAAAATAGTGGGTGGCGAACAGGGTGAAGGCGTTCAGGTAGGTGGCCAGTTCCACAGCGCAGGCCCAAGCCAGAGAGAGCCCGTCGAAGGTGGAGGTGCCACGCCCCACCTCATCCATCAGAACCAGGCTCTGCTCGGTGGCGTTGTGCAGAATATTGGCGGTCTCCTCCATCTCAACCATGAAGGTGGAGCGACCACCGGCCAGATCGTCTGAGGCCCCGATACGGGAGAAGATCCGGTCGATTGGTCCCAGCTGCGCCGAGGCGGCCGGTACAAAACTGCCCGCATAGGCGAGCAGGGTGATGATCGCGATCTGTCGCATGAAGGTCGATTTACCGCCCATGTTGGGGCCGGTGATCACCAGCATCCGTTGCTGCTGGTCGAGGGTCACGCTGTTGGCGACGAAGGGATCCTGGCTGACCTGCTCAACCACCGGGTGGCGACCGTCGACGATCTTCAATCCGGGTTCTTGCACCAGTTCCGGACGGACCAGATTGAGACTCTGCGCCCGCTCCGCCAGATTGCAAAGCACATCCAGATGGGAGAGACCTTCCGCACACTGTTGCAGTGCGGACAGGGACTCAGCCAAATGCTCAAGCAGTTGCTCATAGAGCAGTTTCTCCCGGCTCAGGGAGCGCTCTCTGGCACTCAATACCTGATCCTCGAACTTCTTCAACTCTGGGGTAATGAACCGTTCGGCACCCTTCAGGGTCTGACGACGAACGTAATCGTCCGGCGCCTTGTCCGACTGGCTGCGGCTGATCTCGATGTAGTAGCCGTGGACCCGGTTGTAGCTCACCTTGAGATTGGCGATACCGGTGCGCTCCCGTTCCCGGCTCTCCAGATCGAGCAGAAACTGATCAGCATTCTGGGAGAGGGCGCGCAGCTCATCCAGCTCCGCATCATAGCCTTCAGCGATCACCCCACCGTCACGGATCAGCATCGGTGGCTGTTCGATGATTGCCGCCGTCAGCAGTTGGTGCTGTTGCGGGTGTTCACCGATCTCAAGGGCCAGGGATTGGGTCAAGGGGCTGTCGAGGGCTGCCAGTAGCGGTTGCAGCTGGGGTAGGGTGCCAAGTGCATCACGTAAGGTGGAGAGGTCTCTGGGACGGGCACTCTTCAGGGCGATGCGTGCAAGAATGCGTTCGATGTCGCCGATGCCCTGTAGTATCTCCTGCAGAGCCGAATAGAGGTCCGACTCCAGCAGTGCCTGGATGGTGGCGTGGCGATTGGCGACCGTCGTTCGCTCCCGCTGCGGCTGACTGATCCAACGCTTGAGTTTGCGGCTGCCCATCGCGGTGACCGTGCGGTCCATGATGCCAGCCAGAGTGTGTTGCGACTGTCCGCTGAGAGAGTGGATCAGTTCAAGGTTCCTTCGAGTGGCCCCATCGATGATCACGCTGTGGTCCCGGTGCTCAACCTGCAGGCCGCGGATGTGGGGCAGGGTGCCAAACTGGGTCTCCTCCACATACTGCAGCAGGCAACCGGCTGCACCAACCGCGTAGGGTTGGTCCTGACAGCCGAAACCCCCCAGGTCCCGGGTTCCGAACTGTTTACTCAGTAACTGTTCCGCTGAGTCGATGTCGAAATGCCATACCGGACGACGGGTGATGCCGCACTTCAGGCTGATGCTCTCTGGCAGGGACGAATCCTCATCAAGCAGAATTTCCGCTGGATTGAGACGCTCCAGTTCTCCCCCCAAAGCCTCCAGGGTGGCCACCTGCTGAATCGAGAAGCGACCGCTGGCCAGGTCCAACGCGGCCACACCCAGGCCATCCTTCTGTTCATTGACCGAGACCAACAGGTTCTCCTGCCGCTCCTCCAATAGAGCCTCATCGGTGAGGGTGCCTGGGGTGACGATACGCACCACCTTGCGCTCCACCGGCCCTTTGGTGGTGGCAGGATCGCCGATCTGCTCACAGATTGCGACCGACTCGCCAAGCTTCACCAGCCGTGCCAGATAGCCCTCGGCCGCATGGTAGGGAACCCCGGCCATGGGGATCGGCTTACCCGCCGACTGGCCTCGTTTGGTCAGGGTGATATCGAGCAGCCTGGCAGCCTTCTCCGCATCAGCGAAGAAGAGCTCGTAAAAATCCCCCATGCGGTAGAAGACCAGCATGTTGGGGTGCTCGCCCTTGATGCGCAGATACTGCTGCATCATAGGTGTATGTTGTTCTTTTTTTTCTAGTGAACTCATGCCGTTACGCTGCTTTACTTATTGATTCCTATGCATTTATCGTTTTTACGTCGTCTCTTGTAGTGTCATCGAGTCTCACGAAATATCATCCAATCTCAGGAAAAAGTGTAACTTGAAGTGTAACTTGTGTTGGTGTAACTTTTCCTTGAAACCCAAAAGTTACACTTTTTTCCGTTGTGTCGGACAAACTGACATCAATTCAAGAGGATACCCATGGCAACATTACAGAATACCAAACCCTTGTCTTCTAGGACAGTGGAGGTGATGAAGCCTGGAGACAAAATTAAGGCTGATACAGGAGAAAACACCGGTTTGCGAGTGAAATGCGGGGCTACAGGAGTAAAGACATTTTTCTATCGCTATACCAGCCCGATCACCTCAAAGCTCGTTCAAGTGAAAATTGGTCACTTCCCGGAAACCTCCCTGGCCGAAGCAAGATTGAAGCTCCACGAGTTAAAGCAAATCCGCCGACAAGGGCGTTGCCCGAGAACCGAGGCAAGGGAGCAGCAACAGCAGGAAAAGGAGCAGGAAAAGGCGAGGGTGGAGCCGGTTGAGAAGTTGTTTACCGTAAAGGAACTGGTCGAGCTCTATCTGACTCAATATATCGAAGACAGAAAATCCCCAAACGGTCGGATCATTGCTGGCGCGCGAAAACCGAAAGGTCAGTCCGAGACGCGCAGAACTCTCTATGGCGACGCGATTCCCAAGTTGGGGGAAATGCCCGCAAATGCTGTCACGCGAAAGGCCGTAGTGGATATGATCATGGCAATTGTGCAGCGCGGGGCAAATGTACAAGCGGGAAATGTGCTGAGAGAGCTTAGCGCCGCCTACGAGTTTGCGATTGGTCTGGGCTATTTTTCAGATGAGTTTGCAAACCCGGCAATTCTCGCCAAAGCAAGCCTCAGACAGGCCAAGGTGAAACTCACTCATCAACGAGGGAAAAGAGTCCTCTCTGATACCGAGTTAGCAACGTTGCTGAAATGGTTGCCTGGCTCCGATTACACCGCAACACAGAAGAATGTTCTTCGGTTTACCCTCTGGACAGGGTGTCGTACCGGAGAGGTCTGCAATGCGGCCTGGAAGGACATCGACTTGAGGAAACGGACATTCCACATAAGGGAGAGCAAGACGGAGGTCGAGCGCTATGTGCAATTGCCCAGCCAAGCTGTGGAGTTCCTGAAAACCCTTCGCCTGACCACTGGAGACTACCCGTTCCCATCCCAGAAAACGCGGCTGCCTATCCAGCAAAAGCAGCTAACCGAGCAGGCCTGGCGGATGAGAGTAAGCAACAAGATGGTAGATCTTCCGGCCTGGACACCTCATGATTTGCGCAGAAGCGTCAGGACCGGCTTGTCACGCCTGCAATGCACTAACGAAGTGGCCGAAGCGGTATTGGGGCATTCACGTAAGGGGATTGAAGGAACCTACGATTTGCACCGGTACGAGGCGGAGTGCAGGCAGTGGCTGCAGAAATGGGCGGATCATCTGGACTCGCTTATTTAGAGGTTCAGGCTTGATGGGTTAGGCCCAATAGGGATATTGGTGGATTGGCAGGCAGACCAAAGGTCGTGAACTGCCACTGGTTGATGGTGGAGGCGGCTACATACGAGATCTCCCTCAGGCGTGGTAAAAGCCAAACTGGTTGAGTTGAAAGGGCGGCTAATCTGGCTTCCTGTTGCTCGGCGATGTTCCGTGATGTCCCGCCACCGCTATCCCTGGCGCTTGCCATGACCGAAAAACACGAAAAGGCAGAGCGTGGCGCGATCATGCGGGAGCGCAACTGCAGCGAACTCGAGGCGGTGCATGTCATTGCCGATCGGATTGCAGAAAATCGACTCGCGTAGGGGCGCTATCCATTCTCGCCCTCGCGAAGGCGCGAAATCAAGAACGCAACAAAATCTTGCGAAAAGAAGTACGCAAGACTATAATCCCATTCCTAGAAGGGGAGGTTGCTATGCTTGAACAATTATCACAGAGACTCATTGGCTATCGCGTCAAAGCTGCCCGCGAGGCGGCCGGGTGGACGCAGGATCGTCTGGCTGAGGCCATGGATCTGAAAGACCGCCAGAGCGTTTCCGATATCGAGAATGGCAAGCGGGCGCTCAAGCCGGATGAACTCGTCCTGCTGACTGACACCCTGAACCGCGAACTCGATTTCTTCCTCGATCCATTCCAGGTCGCTGGCGAGGCCCAGTTCTCCTGGCGCGCCTCCCCCGGACTGGCCGAGGACAGCCTGGACGGTTTCGAGCTGAGAGCCGGCCAGTGGATAGGCCTGCTGCGCTGGTTGCGTGAGAAGGAGCAGGATCGGTCCAATCCCCTCAAGCACACCCTGCGGCTCACCGCGCAGTCCTCATATGAGGATGCGATCGCCCGAGCTGAAAGCCTGGTCGAGGCGCTCGACCTGGGTGTAGTTCCGGCCGAGCGGCTGGCCGAGAAGATTGAGGAGGAGCTCGACATTCCGGTCCTGTATGTAGACACGATCGAAACCCCGGAGGGAGATTCGATCTCCGGTGCGACCTGTCATCTCCAGGATATGGGTATGATCCTGATCAACCGGAACGAGCCGGAGGCCCGTCGTTTCTTCGACCTGGCTCATGAGCTGTTCCACGCCCTGACTTGGGATGCCATGAAGCCGGATCACCGCGAATCCAATTCGGTCGAAGACCGGGCCAAGGGCAAACGCATCGAGCAGCTGGCCAATAACTTTGCCGCTGCTCTGCTGATGCCTCAGGCCTCTTTGGCAAATCTGATCGACAAGCGTCGTATCGATGACGTAAGCCATCTTGCAGACGTAGCCATGCAGTTGCGTGTCGCGCCAGTGGCCCTTGCCTGGAGACTGTTCAATCTGAACTGGATCGGTACGGAAGCACGGGATGCCCTTCAACAGGAGCACCAGCGTCCATCCGTGGCCGGTACGCCGAAACGGTTCTCCCCGGCCTTCATTAACATGCTGCACCGCGCAATTGACAGAGGCCACTTGTCCGCCCGCAAGGCAGCCAAAGCTATGGGTGCAACCCTGACGCAGCTCTTGGACCTGTTTGCCGAGCACTCGTTACACGCCCCCTTCGAGCTGTAAGGGGCGTGCCAGGATGGCAAAGACGCGCGTATTCATCGACACCAATATCATCATCGAGGCATTTCGGACGGGCTGCTGGACGGCGATCTGCAACAAGTTCGATATCGTGACCGTCGACAAATGCGTCGAAGAGGCACTCACCGGCAACCCCGATGATCCTGGGCATGTGCACATCGACAGGGATGCTCTTCTGGAAGGACTTGCCGGTCGGCACCAAGTAGGGAAGCTAGAGCTGGCGAACCTCGTCCTTTCCCACCCCTCATGCCACGGCCTCGATGATGGCGAACTGCATCTCCTTGCCTGGCTCCATGCCCAGGGGTTGCTTCCCAACGCCCTTATCCTCGTTTCCACGGCCGATAAGGCGGCTATCGTGGCCACCGGTAATATCGGATGGCTCGACTCGCTTACCTCCCTGGAGCATCTGGCCAACGAGTCCGGCGTTACACATGGTCAGATTAACGCCCTGGCACGTCACTATCGCGCAGGTTGGCTGGATGAGATCCGGATAAAAATACGGCTTGGAGTCATTCCTTAGGAAGTCTTGCATAAATATGGCTAGCAACCATAACGCATCACCATTCGCCGTCGACGACCCTGAAATTGCAGAGGTCCTCGATATGCGAACTGGCTCGATCATCCCGGCACATAAGGCTATAGGTTCGGATTACGATCAGGCAATGGCCCTACGCATGGAGCTTTGTGAAGCCCGCGCCCGCAGTGAACCACTCTACGTCTGTCCCTTGTGTGGCACCCCGGTCTACCTTGTATCCAGGAAGGAGACGCGGCGTTTCTTCTTTCGGCACGAGTTGGAAGACGGCCGATGCCCTGCTAAGACACGCGGCGAACTCAACGAACAAGAAATCAATGCGCGCAAATACAATGGCGCTAAAGAAAGCTACGCTCACATTCGCATGAAGCAGGTCATCGAAGAGAGCCTGCGATGCGATCCAAACTTCTCTGATGTGAAAGTAGAGACAGTATGGAGAGGGCAGGAAAGAGCAACTTGGCGCAAACCGGACGTGCAAGCTCTCTACAAAGGCTTGCCCGTTGCCTTCGAGATACAACTCTCAACGACGTTTCTTCGCGTCATTGCTGAACGCCGGGATTTCTATCAGCGTGAGGGTGGCTTGCTCTGCTGGATATTCAAGTCCTATGACGAAGACCGCGCTCGCTTGACCCAAGACGATATCTTCTTCAGCAATAACCATAACCTCTTCCTCGCCAGCGAAAACACATTGACGGAATCACAAAATGCCGGACGGCTGATGTTAGACTGTCGCTGGGCTGAACCCTATGTAGAGAATGGTCATGTCGAGACACGTTGGTCCGGAAGAATCGCTCCATTCGATGAATTCCAACTTGATCAGAAACGGCAACGGATCTTCCTGTTCGATTACGAAAGCGCCGTCGGCTGCGCAAGAGATGAATCAGAAGAAGCGGCCCATCAAAGGATGCAGGAAGCTATCAGACAACGCTTTGCCGAGTTCTGGATTAACAGGGGCGGTGTAAACGCTTCAAACGCTGGTTGGAAACAAGTGCGTGATGAATGGTTAGAACTTCAATTTGCACTGTCTTTGGAGGGCATGGATATTCCAGATCACCCGGGGGAACATTCACTCGCTGGCGCGCTGAATGCATTCTATTCGGCACGCGAAGGAAGACCGGTGGGTTGGAAATTCAATAAGCTCATTGAGGTTGCGCATTGCGTGCATGGTCGTCATAAGGGCTATCTACGTCGTTTTCGCCAACTTCTATTGACATACAATCGACAAGACCAGATTCGAAGAGAGGACAGGGAGGGTAAATGGCAGGCAAAGGTCAAACAATATGCCCCTCTTTTGAAAAGCAATGACTCAACATACGAGTCCGAAAATCGATATGCCGAACTATTTGAATTCCTTTTCCCGGAGCTTGTAGTAACTTCGGAGTCAGATGACTAAATTGCACGAAGGTGCAACTGCGCTGAGCTTCAAGGATGAACGTTAAGGGAAAACGTGACCTGGGGTGAATTCGCCGAGTATAAACTACGTTGCATCTTGATCGAGTTTCCTGTTTCCAAGGACTGACTCATGATCCACGATAGCTCATCACTTTGTCAGTGGGCTATTTGTGTACATGATCAGGAATTCACGCTCAATACGCTTTGTTGTGCCGGTACGGATTGTATTGGCCTTTTTCGCTAGTGTTGTACAAGCGGGTCAACCGGTAGAGCCGCATTCGCACCTCGTAGAGGTATTCACTACGACAGATACGCCTATAGCCGGTGAGACGGGTATCAATAGGCAGACACCTCGTGGGGAAAATGAATTCCATGTCTATCGACTGGATGGCATCCGGCGTACCGAGGCGAAGCTGTCCGAAGGCCTTCCGGCCGATCCCGAGCAATCCAAACGACTCGTTCAGCAACGTTTCCAGCAACTGCGTCAGGAAGATCGTACGCGGATGCAGCGCGCCGCGATGGGTTTGGCGAAGGCGATGCAGTATGGCGTAGATCGCTATCCAGCCATCGTCTTCGATGGCCAGGCAGTCGTCTATGGTGTAACGGATGTGCAGACCGCAATCACGCATTACTGGGCATGGCGGCGGGAAGGTGCGCGATGATCCGCCAGAGATGCCTATCATTCTGTCTTGCTGTTGCACTATGGTTTCCGGTTGCCGGATTCTCCGGTACAACGACCACACCACAGATCGTTGCCCAGACGACAACGGCGGCTTTCTCCTGCATGCGCTGGATGCCAATTGGCACCTGTTTTTGGTTGCGCTGTTCCTGGACCGGTTGCAGCGTACGTACCTCGATCAAGGTGGGGCATTACAACCCGGATCTGGTGGTCAGTACCTACAACGAGTTGGGCGGGAATCCGTGGACCGAGATCCGCGCGACCTTGGGTTTGGCGCAGAAGACGGCGGCCACGGGTCTGTTAGGTGCCTTGTTGCCGGTGCCGATCGATAGTGCAGGCAAC
>JAHRHW010000444.1 GCA_019100305.1 Candidatus Thiodiazotropha taylori
AAGCTCTTCCTGTGTGATCTGATGCCTGGCAGCGTAGTACAGCTGCCCGATCATCTCCCGGGTCTCCTGAGCCAGCAGATCCCCCTCCGGCCAGGCTTCTATAAAGGTCGCAATCCAATCCACTGGCGCCTCGGCAGAACCAGCGCAAATCAATCCACTGATGACACCGTGCAACTCACTTGCCCCCATATCGGCACTCATGGTGCTCAGCAGTTTCTCGAGGCGTTGGTACTCGGGCATCTGATGCGTAGTTAACATATTATCTCTTTCATGCCTCTCAATTCAGTATCGATTGATCCAAGTATGTCGTTTCCAGCTACAATCCGCCAGCCGAGTTTTCAGCGCCCCGGGAGTGGCTGAACAACAGACCCCGCACACCAGCATCGACACGCTCAGAGCATTCGCCGCCAATACCGACTGATCTGCAAAGGCTATAGCGCTGACAACCATGAACAGTGATACTCTTGGCAACAAGGACAAAAGTCAAAACGCTTTTCTTGAAGTTCCCAAGCATCTAATTTTAAATTAGATGGATCGGTCATGAATGATACGCAAGGAGCCTCAAAATCAGCCGGGAACAGGCGAACCGCCAACTACTGTACGCTGCCTCTTACTGGGATCAGGCCTTACTTCCCACTGCTAATAGTCCGTCGACCGCAGTATGCCAACTCCCGAATAAGCACGGATTACCATCAATTTTCGTCAGAATCTGCCGATAGAGGTGCAGTGTTTGCAGATTCGAATCATTTCATGCAGTTATAGAGATTGACCCACCACAAACTGCCCACTATATTGATGCCCATGACAGAAAAAGAGACACAAAACCCAACCGAACTGGATCTCCAGGCACTCGAAGTCCGGGTTGAGGAGCTGATTCGCGCCTGCTCCTACCTCAAAGACGAAAATAAGTCCCTCCGCATGAGGCAGGACAATCTTGTTGCCGAAAGAGCTGCATTGATCGAGAAAACCGAGCTGGCAAGAACTCGCGTCGAAGCCATGATAACCCGTCTCAAATCCATGGAAACACCCCAGTGAAAAGCAACACTCTGCCTGTAACCGTCTCAATTCTCGACAAGGAATACCGTATATCCTGTCAACCGGATGAGCGGGAATCGCTGTTACAGGCTGCGGCTTATGTGGATGGCCAAATGCGCGAGATTCGTCAGGGCGGGCGGATCATCGGCACCGAACGCATCGCTGTAATGACCGCTCTGAATATCGCCAACGACTTGCTGCTGAGCCAGAAAACCAAGCAAGATGGTTCACAAAACATCTCCCGCCGGATCAAGACCCTTCAAGAGAAGATTGAGATCGCCCTCAATTCGACCAATCAGATGGAGCTTTAAGCATCTATCGCCTGGTTGTCCCGATCCCCGTAGAGCCACCTGACAGCCCATAGACACCACAGCAATAGCATCACATGTGAAAGTCAGGGATATAGAGACACTCCTAGACAATCGCTGAAACAGTGCCCAAGCTGACACTGATAGACCTAACATTCTGATTTAAAAGAAAGCCTGTACAGTCATCCCGGCCAAACTTGATTTTGGGATCAGATGGCCAGGATTTAAGTCGAGCGATCAAGTTGACAGTTTTAGTTGCCGGTTTACTAAAATAGGTTTAGCCTAGAGTTGTGACTCCCCTGTGGTGCACGTTAGCAGCCCGGGTATTTTCTTGAGCCTAATAGCTACCCTGGGAACATAATGCTATTACCGGTGTGCATGTCCGTTTTCATGCGGAAAGCCTGAGGTACTACTGTTGTTCCCACTTGAACCCTCTGGTTCAAGAACAAAGGCACGCGACGGCACAAACGGGGGCGTCACCTCAACCGTTATTAACCCAATATCCAAATCGTTTACTTTCAGCCGCATTGAGCCTGTCTGCAGCGAGGCATCAAAACGCCGCTGTCGCACTCCTACAGCAAGTTTTGACAGCGAAGTCTGAAGGCAGCCTCAATGCGGCCTATCATGACCAGTTTCAAAATGTTAGGGGCTTCAAGCCTGCCCTTGTTCTGTTTAGTGGCTCTTGACAAGGGAACAACCCTTCTCTGCGAGCCACGCCATGATCATGGAGAGGCTTGAAGCCCTGAAAGCAAACTATTCGGATATCGGGTTAATAATGATGCAGACCACAACACTCCGCCAACAGATCAAGGCTCAACGTCGCCAACTCAGCCGACAGACCCGCAAAAAGCACAGTCTGCAACTGCTGGACCATGCAAAAAACCACAAACCTTTCAGACAGAGCAGGCGTATTGCCTTCTATCATGCCGTCAACGGTGAAATTGATCCAAAGCCACTGCTTGAAGAGGCACTGAGAAGCGGAAAGACCCCTTATCTGCCGATCTTGAGGCAAGATACATCCATCGGCCTATGGTTCGCACCCTATACACACAAGGCCAAGCTCAAACTGAACCGGTTCGGTATTCCTGAACCTGCCGTAGTACAACGACATCTGATCAAACCATGGTCACTCGATATGGTCTTTGTGCCGCTTGTCGCTTTCGACGATCTTGGACATCGTTTGGGTATGGGAGGGGGTTTCTATGACCGTACATTTGCCTTTAAACTGCAACGCTCACACCTAACCGGCCCAACCATGGTAGGCCTGGCACATGATCTCCAACACCGACCGTTCATCAACAGCAATCCTTGGGATATTCCACTCGATAGCGTGATAACAGAGTCGCACCTATACCAGTTCTAGAGCCTCTTAACACGAAACCAATGTGCCCTGTTAAGTCTGATAAAGCACCAATCAAGGCGTGTAGTAGGTAGTTTGGTTATTCCGATACACCTAATGAGCGACGAACAACGTTTCATGGCGCTTTTTTAAGCGATATTTGATGGGGCAGGGCCCGACACTACACCATGAATTCAACAGTAGATACCATCTCTCCCACACTCCCACAAGTAGCTACAAAGCT
>JAHRHW010000445.1 GCA_019100305.1 Candidatus Thiodiazotropha taylori
TAAGACCCTGTAAGCGCTGGATCTGAACTTCACAACGCTCCTTGATACTGTCGAGACCCTTGCCCCGACCTTCGACGGCAGTAAGTGCTTCAAGCAGATCTTCCAGCGCCTGCTGTAGATTTTCCAACTGCACATTGACTGATGGGTTGTCAGAGAGTTCCGACCAGGCGCCACGTCGCACCTCCAGACCGAAAGCCAGTCGCAGATCCTGAGACACCCGCTTGAGTGCTTCCGCACGATCCATCAGTTGCGGGGTATCCTTGGCCTCCTTGTGATATTCGGTGATGCAATCTTTGGCCAGCTCATTCAGCTGACGACCGCTAAGGGTGACACCGAAAAAGTTACCGGCCACCTCCGGCAGTTGATGCGCCTCATCAAGAATGAAACAGTCGGCGCTTGGCAGCAGTTCACCAAAGCCCTCCTCTTTGAGCGCCATGTCTGCACACAGCAGATGGTGGTTGATGACCACCAGGTCCGCCTCCTGGGCCCGTTTTCTTGCCTCGACCAGGTAGCATTTGCTGTAGGCACTGCACTCCTGCCCCAGACAGTTGTCCGTGGTTGAGGTCACCACCGGCCAGATCGAGGCATCTTCCGGAATCTCCGACATGTCGCCGATATCACCGCTTTTGGTGGTGGTGGACCACTCGCGGATCTCCTGTAACTGTCCAAGCTGCTGTTTGGTCAAACGGATCTCTTCTACCAGGGTGTTTTCCAGTCGATGGATACAGAGATAGTTGGAGCGCCCTTTCAACAGCGCCGTACTGACCGGACTGGAGAGGCTCTGCCGCACCTTCGGCAGGTCCCGGTGAAAGAGTTGATCCTGCAGGTTTTTCGTGCCGGTGGAGATGATCACCTTGCGCCCGGACATCAGTGCCGGCACCAGATAGGCAAAGGTCTTGCCAGTCCCGGTTCCCGCTTCGCAGATCAGCACGCCGCCCTGCTGCATGATCTCGGCAACCTGCTGCGCCATCTCCTGCTGCTGTGGCCGATAGGAGAATCCCTCGATGCGACTGGCAAGCCAGCCTTCAGGCGAGAAGATCTCGGCAATCTCTTTCATGATTCAGTGGCCGGTGGATGCATTGGATTGAAAAGCTGGGTGCTGCTGAAAATGTCTCGGCCTGCCGGGTGGGAAAACTCAGTCTGACTGGTTATCCCAGACTTCCTCTTCAAGACCGCTCTCTCTGGTCCAGGCGAGTCTTCCAATGATTTTGAATCTGGCCACTGACATGGCCCCCCGCTTCGCCCGGTTGCTACTGCTCTCCTCGATATATTCGAGAATCTCGTGCCGTTCCGCTTCATAGATCTCATAGGGTTCATAATCTTCATCCATGAGGACCAGCACCACACTGTCCCAGCTCTTATCCAGCTTCAACTGACCAATGCGCTGTCCCGATTTACTCTCATCGAAAATGGTGCGGGATTTTATCTGGATGCGTTTATCGTCGCGCTCAGGATCTATGGCGTTAAAGCCCCCCTCTGCCGAATTGTTGGGCTCCAGCTGGAGCAATTTGATCGCATCGAACTCGGCAATTTCATTGCTGATACCAGGCAGTGGCTTACCCATGGTACGCCGATACTCGGCGGCCAGTACCCTTGCCTGGCTGATCAACTTGTCGGCTTCGTATACGCTCAAGCCTTAACTCCCGGAACTGAGATTGAGGTCCAGGCGGGATTGTAGCCTATCTTCCACTGCTTTCGCATTTCGCATCACTAAATCCGCCAACAGACTAAAAACCTAAGGGTGACCGGTTGTAAGAGTGATACAGTACACTATACGACCGGGCCAACACACAGGCTAGTACCTGTTAACCGGCCCTACGGCTATCTGAAAAGACCCTGCAACCATTTCACCCCGTCATCCATGAGTGAATGGCTATTGGCACAGGGAGCACTACCCAGTGTTATCGAACCACTGATAACAGGATAGTCTACCGCATCTCGACACCCCTCACCCCGCAGCCCGGAAGCCGGGTCTATGGCCACCATCTCAACGCCCCTCGGCAGATCCTCGAGCAGTGATTGGATACCGATGCTGTTCATCAGATCAGCCCAGACCCGCATTGCGCCGGATGAACCGGTCAGTCCGGTTGGCGCATTGTCATCACGACCGATCCAGGCCACAGATACCCGTCGACGGTCAAAGCCGGCAAACCAACTGTCGCGTAACTTATCGGTGGTGCCGGTCTTCCCTGCGACTGCGGTGTCAGCCGGCAACAACCATTGTAGCGCCTTGCCGGTACCGCTACGGGTCACCTCGTGGAGCGCCTGCCGCAACAGATAGACCGCTTTGCTATCGGCTCTCGACTCGATCTCCAAAGGGTAGCGGGAGAGCGGTTCCCCCTGGCTGTCGGTAACCTCCCGAATCGACTTCAGCGTCGCACTGAAGCCTCCGTTCGCCAGTGTCTGGTACATTTGGGTCATCTCCAGAGGCGACAGTGAGACCGCGCCCAGCAACAGGGAGGGATAGGCGGAGATCGGCCGTCTGATGCCGAGCTGGTAGAGGCTGTCGAGCACCGATTTCAATCCGACAGAGAGCCCCAAATGCACCGTCGCGAGATTCATCGACTCCACCAATGCCTGCTGCAAATTGACATCCTCGTGGATCAGGTTGTCGTAATTATCCGGCGCCCAGATCTCACCATTGGCCCCTTTGATGCGAATCGGTTTGTCTTCCAGGGGAGTAAACAGCTGATATCGTCCCGGTTGGTCCAGGGCACTCAGGTAGACCGCCGGCTTGATCAGCGAGCCCACCGGCCGTACCGCATCGAGTGCCCGGTTGAAGCCAGCGAAGCGGGGATTTCGATCGCCGACCAGAGCCGTCACTTCCCCGGTCTCCACATCGGCCAGGGTTACTGCCCCCTGCAGAGTACCTGTGGCTATCCCTCGCGCCTTTTCCAGCGCCTTGAGCTGTTTCGACAAAGCC
>JAHRHW010000446.1 GCA_019100305.1 Candidatus Thiodiazotropha taylori
AGCGAGGGCAGATTGCCGGCAGGGCAGACCAGTTCCATATTGCTTCTCATAGTTATTAATCCAGCGAGCAATTCATAAAAATTCAGGCAACATTTCGGCAGTTCTGGTGGCGACGCTGCAGTTCACGGGCGATTCCGTTCAACACCCGCCATTTCAATGCGCACCAGGCGGGCGCCAGCAGTATTGTTTCGGAAGCGGTGCCGGTCAGTCTGTGCCAGACGATGTTGTCAGGCGCCTGTTCCACCAGATCGGCGGCGATCTGGATATACTCGTGCATCGTCAATGGGGTGTATTCGCCACTCCGCCAACTGTTTGCCAGTTGGGTTCCTTTGACCACATGCAGCGGGTGCAGCTTAAGGCCATCACTACCGAGCGCAGTAACCCGCCGTAGACTCTCCCGGTTATGCTGGGCAGTTTCACCGGGCAGGCCGGCGATCAAATGGGTGCAGACCTTGATGCCACGACTTCTTGCTCTGAGTACCGCATCCTGGTATTCAGCAAACCCATGTCCCCGATTGACCTGTTTAAGGGTCTCATCAAAAGCGGATTGCAGACCCAGTTCCAGCCAGATCTCGTAACCCTGCGCCTGATAACCGGAGAGTAGTTCCAATACCCCGTCGGGAACGCAGTCTGGACGGGTTCCGATCGATAGTCCGATGACATCCTGCTCGGCAAGTGCCTCATCATAACGCTCCGCCAGCCGCTCAAGCGAGTCGTAGGTATTGGTATACGCCTGAAAATAGGCAAGATATTTTTTTGCTCCGGTACGCTTTCGAATAACCTCCCGGCCGGCCTGCAACTGCTCGCTGATCGGTTTGGGGCGGCGGCCATTGGGGCTGAACGAGACATTGTTGCAGAAGGTGCAGCCGCCAAGTCCTTTGGTACCGTCTCTGTTAGGGCAGGTGAACGCGGTATCGAGCGCAATTTTGTGCACTCTCTCCCCAAACCGATTGAGCAGATATTGCCCGAATGTGGGGAGTTGTTCGGCCAGGGTGGTCATGCGGATCAACCCACGACATTGAGTTCGCGGCGACGAAATTTAACTTTCAATTGTCTTGCGATACCTTCGCAGGCTTCGATATCGACGCCATCCAGGCCATTGATCGCCGTGGCAGTCACATCCGGGATGTACTTTGTGGCCCGATCGAGAAATGCCAGCATAGCCTGATAGGAGCCAGGCAGGTTGGGGCGGCAGTGGAGGTCGTAAATCTCACAGTTTTGTGCATTCAACGAGACCGATAGGGCATCGACACATTCCGCCAGTTCAGGCAGGGTGTCGTGTTTGTGAACCAGGTTAGAGAGTCCATCCGTATTGACCCGCACCCTTCCGCCCTGCTGTTTGACATAGCGGGCGACCTCCAGCAGTACATTCAGTCTGAGAGTCGGTTCCCCATAACCACAAAAGACTACCTCATCATATTTGGAGACATCCCCAATGGATGTGATCACCTCTTCGGCAGTGGGACGGTGGTGTATTGTCAGGTCATAACCCTGTACCGTCATGTCACCCTGGGTCTTGGGGCAGAATGCACACTCCAGGGTGCAGCGGTCGGTAATGCTGAGATAGAGATTGTTGCCGATTTGGTAGCTGATCTGCTGTTGCACGATACTCTCATAGAGTGAGTTTGGAGAGGCTATCCTAGCGTTTGAATAGAGCGAAACAATGACTTTGGTCAAGAACAATCACTGAGACGACAACTCAGTGCAGCCATATTTTTAGTGGTTATGAGATCAGATTGATTGACAGGGTCAAAAAGAGGTGCTCAGCGGTAATCGTGCCGTGTTTATTTACCGCCGCCCATTGTCTTCATCATTTTCTGGCAAATAACCTTGAAGTTATCGAACTGCTGGCGCGTCACTCCTGGTCCGCTTAAGCCGTTATCCGCATAAAAAAGTCCCACCGGTTTGTTACGGATGAAGATCGACATGGAGACGAATCCACTGGTGTTGATCTGTTCTTTCGCCTCTTGGGGGATCATGGGTAGGTACTTTTCCGCATTATCCTTATTTAAAATGACAGCTTGAGGTTTGTTTAATAAAATCTTGAATAGACTTGGTTTTTTTGTATCCAGCGTAAAACCTTTCAGGGACAGTTGCTGTTCCGACTCGATGACCAGGCGGGACCTGATCATGGTGTGGTCGGGGGTAAGCATGGCAAACATGGTACGGCTCAGGCCGAGATCCTCGTGCATCTGCTGCAGCGCACTGCTGAGCATCTCCTGCAATGGGTTGCCCTTTTGTGCCGGTGGCGCAGGCGTGTCGCTGGCGGCAGCAGGCTTTTGTGGTTTCGTTGCGGGCGCTTGCGTTTCAGGAGCCGACTTGACGGTGCTGGGTTCAGGCTTCTGAACTGGCGCCGGTTGGGGTATATCCTCTGCGGCCTTTTTCGCTGGCGAAGAGCGCTTGGCTGGTTGCTCCGATTGTTTACTGGCGGGCTTCGGATCACCACTGATAATATAGAAACCCGGTAGCGGCAGAGGGAGGGTGTGCAGATCCCGTGCGGCTTCCGCCGCCAGCCGGTGTAGTGTTGAGATGGCTTTTTCCTGAGGGATTTCCAGGAATTCGGCAAGCAGTTCCAGATTACCTATGGTCTTTTCCCGCTGCCAACCCAGGCTGGTCTCCCGTGCGATTGCTGAGGAGAGCATCACCGACAGGGGTTTCGGTAGAAAACTGTTGGAGATGCCCTGTGACTCGATGATCAGATCCGGTAGCTGCCAACGTTCGCTCAAGCGGATATTCAGGGTCTCGAATGTGCAGCCCAGCTCGGTTTTGGCGACACTCTCCCGGTCATCACCCGCGAGGATTTTACTTTGCACACGCTGCATCTCATCCGGAACCACAGACCACAGCGCCATTTCCCCGATCTCGTGCAGCAGCGCACCGGTATAGAGTCCATCCGTGTCCGGCAGATTGCGTATCTTCG
>JAHRHW010000057.1 GCA_019100305.1 Candidatus Thiodiazotropha taylori
AGAATAGTATTCCAAGCTTTCAGGCCACACTCGGAAGTTCTTACGCGGAACTTTTCCGGGCCCAGCATCAGTTGAAGAAGCTGGGAGTCAATTCCGGGAGGTTCGATCAAGAGGATTGAAAAGTGCATATAAAACCAAGATATCTAATTATTGTAGTCGTAAACAGACGCATCTGTTATTAACAATTCTACTCCCAAATTACCTTGATATAAAACAAGGCACTTCGACCGCTTCATCCTGAGCGTATTCACTCATCTTTCTGATCTCTTGCGCGGAATCTCTTTGATTGATCGACTGTAGTACCAGAGCTGCTGGAAGTACACGGCTTGAATCCCTCATCCAGGCTAAAGACCGAATTCAGCTGTACCAATGGATTATCTGTTTCTTTGGGTAGCAGATGCACAAGAAATACTATAGCGAAGCTATAGACTGGACCTCTGGAGCATCCCCTGCATATCATTCGCAGATCTGATAAACATAACCAACTGTTTTCTCGTTGATGATTTCATAGCAACAACTATTTTTTGTGTCGTGTCTTTATACCGCTCGTATCCCAAGGATACGATGACAGTCAGCTAACCTTAAAACAAATGGAGCGGGCAGGCGCACTCTGCTTTATATGAACAATGACCTGTTTACACCCATTTAGGTAACAATCAGGGGTCGAGTCACCGCAGCTGTTCACCCGCTACCCGCTAAGTACCGCCACATGCCGAAAACTCTGTCGACGGATATACCTAGCCGTTTAAGATGGTTGTGACCACCAGAGCAATACCCCCCAGTACAGCACCATTGATCAAGCCACTCCATATCCGGTTGCTCATTCCCTGCTGCTCAACACTGCTCATCCTGCAGTAACCAGCGGGCTTTCTAAAGCCCCAGATGTACCCAAATACAAAGGCAATGCCTGTTATCATCATGATTTCAATCATCGATTCCTCACTTTTCAAACCAAACTCAATAGCATCCCATTGTCACACAGAAACACTCTTCGTCCAGGGCTGGCGCTCAGCCGATGAACATCAGCCGCTCATAGATGAGTTGTTGGCAGACCATGACCTCCCCTCTCTTCACTCGCCCAAGCGTTTTTTTAATCTGGGCAACCTCACCCATTCGCCAATTACTCTATTTAGCCAAGTCCAGAAGGCGTTGATACCGGCCCAAGATGAATCATTTCAGTGAAGAACACCACTACCGAGCGTACCAACAACTGCACCAGCTCGGCGAATCAAACGTCACTTCTCGCACTGACTTGGTGCGCCCAGTCTTAAAAAACTCGCTACACACCATATTTTAAGCCTTAATATCAATTGCTTATCAAGTTTCATCTCAACTGGTACAGCTGTTGCAATATTACTATCTACTAATATTGTTTTCCGGGGAGCTGTCATGAATGTCGTCAATCTGAATAGTGCAAGACGTGGCTCGGCGTCACCCTGTGTGCACCTTAACCTGAATGTCCGGGGACTGGACACATCGGCTACACTGGCAATCAATGAAGAGAGCTCTGCCCTGCAGCGGGCTGGAAAAACAATCTATCGACTGGGACTCGGACAATCACCGTTTCCGGTACCCGACAGTGTCGTCGCGGCGTTACAGAATAACGCACATCAGAAAGATTACCTGCCGGTACGTGGCCTGCAGGCATTGCGCTCTGCCGTGGCAGATTTCCACTCCCGAGTCAACGGCATCGAACGCACAGCGGATGATGTGCTGATCGGCCCCGGCTCGAAGGAGCTGATGTTCATTTTACAGTTGGTGTTCTATGGCGACCTGGTGATCCCGGCTCCCAGTTGGGTATCCTATTCGCCGCAGGCCTCGATCATCGGGCGCCAGATCCGGCGCGTCAATACGCTGGCCGAGAACGGTTGGCGCATCCAAGCCGAGGAACTCGAAGCCATTTGTCTCGAGGATCCTGGCCGACCGCGCCTGCTGATCCTGAATTACCCGAATAATCCCGTCGGCATCACCTACAGCAATGCAGAGTTGAAAGCGGTCGCACAGGTCGCAGAACGCTACGGTATGCTGGTTCTATCGGACGAGATATACAGCGAACTGCACTACGAAGGCGAACATCACTCCATCGCAGAGCACTACCCGCAAGGCACCATCATCAGCAGTGGCTTGAGCAAATGGGCCGGTGCCGGTGGCTGGCGCCTCGGTACCTTCCTGTTTCCGGAAGGTCTTCGCTGGCTGCTCGACGCGATGGCCGTCGTTGCAAGCGAAACCTTCACCACGGTGAGTGCGCCCGTCCAGTACGCCGCGATTCGTGCCTTTGAAGGCGGTCCGGATATCACCGATTATCTGAGACGCTCGCGCCGCATACTCAAGGGCTTGGGGCAGACACTGACCAGCCGACTGCGCCATATGGACTGCGAGTTGGCAGACCCTGAAGGCGGTTTCTATCTGTTCCCCGACTTCAGCTTGCATCGTCAACGCTTTGCCGCTTGCGGGATCAAGACTTCCCGCGACCTATGCAAGCAACTGCTCGACGATGCGGGCGTAGCCTGTCTGCCCGGTACCGACTTCGGCCGGCCGGCCACAGAATTCACCGTGCGCATGGCCTATGTTGACTTCGATGGCGAACGCGCGCTCATTGCGGCGGATCCTGACACAGAGATTGATGAGGCGTTTCTGTACGAATATTGCCCGAACCTGATCAATGCGATGGACCGGATCGAGATGTGGCTGGACAGTTTGTAGTAACCGTAGAGTAAAACAGGAACCCTTCAGAACACTGCCGTGTGTGCTGACGCAGCGTATTCATCTTGCCTCTCTGGATTCGAATGGCAAAGGTAGTAGTTTGTATGCAAGAAAAATCCATCTTCACCGCAAACTTACAATCCTGTTGGTAACATTACAACTAAAGGTATCTTCAATAACCATCCGCTATATCGATAATTCAGGCTGGGGTTATACAGAGTCAACAGCATTCGCGTTTACGACCCGAACACAACGATAAATACCACTCTAATTTTGGGTAATCCTGCCACTGCTGTGCACTCCTCGCAGGAAAGCAACACCAAAAACTGATTTTTAACCTCAATAGGCGGTGTGATCCTTCAGACGATATCGACCTCCTTCAATGCTTGCATTAGCTTCATCCCGCCAACGCCAGACGGTGCCAGCTTCGATAGTTGCATGCCGTCGATCATCTGAATTGAGTTCACCCCAAAGGGGAATTACACGTCAGCTACGCTGTCAATAATTCAACATCTACCATCAATTACCAGCTTCGCGTGGATTCTTCTCAAACCACCTTAGCTGCCAGAAGCAAATGAATAAACAGATCATTTTTATCTCCGGCCTGTCTGCTCTCGGTATCCTCGCAGGCATCTTCATGATCCTGTCGCAACAGGACGATGAGTCCATCACGCCAGCGATGGCGGCCACACCCACGCAGACATCCGAACCTGCGATTACAGCAGTTGCCAACAGAGCACCCGATGCCATGCAGCCCAACGAGCTTGAATCGCTACAAGACCGTGTCGATCAATTAACCTCTCGGGTCGAGCAACTGGAGCAGTCCTTGCAAGAAATGAGCGTATCGGAGCCCTCAGATACGCTTGGTAGCGATGAAACGACATCAAGCAGCGCGGAGATACCTTCCAGCGACAATGCACGCGCCCTTACCAACAACCTGCTGAATGCTGGCGTCGACCCAGTAGTGGCGGAGGAAGTCGTTCGCCGCAGGAGCGAGCTCGATCTGAAAAGGCTGGAACTGCGTGATACAGCGATCCGCAGTGGCTATATAGACACGGAACGCTACAGGGATGAGCTCAACGAGCTGCTGGCACAGGATATCTCGATACGTGATGAGTTTGGTGACGACGTCTACGACCGCTACCTTTACAACAACGGACAGCCGAACCGGATTCGCATCGACTCGGTGATGATGAGCTCCGCCGCCGAACAGGCCGGCTTCAAACCGGGCGACGTGATCATGGACTACGACGAGCAAAGGTTGTTCGATTATACCGAATTACAACAGGCGACCACCCAGGGCACACGCGATGAGTATGTCAGTGTTACCATCGAACGTGACGGACAGGATATGATGCTGTGGATACCGCGCGGACCGATGGGTGTGCGATTGACAAACACACGTATCGATCCGGATCTCTGATAATTTAAGGTAAAAAGCCCTGCGCTTCCGCGCAGGGCTCTTCAGAGCAGATCGAGGTTCTCTAAAGTTGAGTCCTGCCTGTCTTAGTCATCATCTTCACGCTTATCCTTCTTGGAAGCTTTTTCCAGTTTGCGAACAAACTTGCGGTACTCATCATCGTCCAGATTGAACTGCCATACCGCATCACCCAGCCCATCCAGAGTTGTCTCCAGATTGGTGCTCTCCGGATGCTGCACAGCTACGACGAACTCTGTTGGTTTGGCCGGATTGAAGATCATACCGGTCGCCTCAGAACCATTGACGCGAATGCTCATGAAGTGGTCGATTGACTCAGCAACGCCGTCGTTGTTTTTGTCGCGAGCAAACCAGATATCACCACCGGTAGTAGAGCTGTTTGGGGCATCTTCGATGATGTAGATGTTACCGAGTGCATCCTGTGCCAAGTTATCCGGCGAGTTCAGCATGCCAGCGGTCGGGGCAAAACCATCGTTCTTAGGCGTGACATCACCATTCACGAACTCGCGCACCATGGCAGTTTTCTTGCCAGTCATCTCTACCGAATAGATGATATTCTCGGAAGTAGCCGTGAAATAGATTACTTCGTTGCCATTACGCAGTTTACCAACTTCCATATCCTCCGGGCGCCCATAAGGGGTGCCGTTGGCATCGTCTGCAGCAACACGACCGCCACGGGTGTCAACGTTGGTGCGTGGATCATTGGTCGGGCCGTTACGGAATGGATCAGTGATGCCGTCCAGTGGATTGCCATGCTTATCAGTAAGCGGAATCCAGGTCGCAGCACCGGTGCGAACAACACCCGATGCCTGTTCATTGTAGAGATCTGCCGCTACGCCGCCGGAAGGTATAAAATCGTCTACAGACAGTACGAAAGTCTGGCCCTTGGTGTAGTCACCCTTCTTGCGCATGACGAATTTATAAATGGAGCCAGAGCGCCATTCGTCAATGTAGTAGATGGTCTTTTTGCTCTGCAGGCTGAAGTTGATGCCTTCGTGAGCAACATTGGCGATACTATCCAGTTCCCGGTACTCAGCATCACGCTCGCCAGCTTCCATTGGATTAAGGATTTCAATTATGCGGCCTTCGCCTGACCACTCCTCGCCGAGGAAGACGGTGCCGTTTGGTGTGAATCGGCTGGGGTCAAATGCTGCATAGTCGTTTACCCAATCAGGACAGATATCATTGGGCAGGCGTGGCTCTTGTGGTTGGAAGTCAAGGCAATTAATCCCTGCACCGTCGCCCTGGAAAATCACCTGGTTGAAATTGTTCTCGATATCATAGCGAGAGAGACCAGCTCCCCAAGGGGTTTCATGGGGAATGAAGAGGTACTCACCACTCGGATCGTAGGCAATCATATCAAACATGGAGGCATTTCGGCCTGCATGCGGAACGCGCACCATAGACTGCCCCGGACTCAGGATCGAATCTTCCACTTCGCGCATGCTCAGTAGATTTTTCTGGTTGATACCTGCAGGTGTGACCCAAGGCATACTCAGCTCTTCGATGTCGTTCGGTGCCACTACTGGTGCCGACTCGGTCAACGGGGTAAACCAGGTGTTGGTGCCAGCAAGGGTGGCAGATGAAACAAAAGCAGAAGCGACAGCAATGGATACCAGGCTTCTTCGAATAATAGGTGTCATTGGATGTTTCTCCGGAAAGATTACGCTAAGCGAGGATTGGTATGAAAGAGTGCTCCAGTCATGAATTGAGCTAGATCAATATGGCGCGTGAAAGTTGTAGTAATACTTAACTTTAATTAATTAATTGTTATCGATACGCTGTTTTATTTAGACAATCATCTCGTTATGTAATAAAAGATTCACCATGCTTTCGTAAATAATTTATGAAAATTTCATACTTATCATGTCGCTGGCCACTATGATTCTTAATCTCATTAAATAAATATACTCTGAACATGAATAAAAAAGTGATTGGCATCGCGCTGACGACCGGTATAACAGTTTCCCTGATGACTTCGGCTGAAGAGAGACACCTAGCATCACTGTCAGTACAAACTACAGAAGTTGAAACAGAATCGGACAAGCCTCTCTACGAGCAAGTTCTTGATAATCTCTTAAACAGACCAGCTGTTATCCCGGTCGTACCTGATGTCCATCCGGTACACACTGTTTATAATGAGGAGGCTATAATACCCCCTCAATGCTATACAAGAACGGAAGGCAAGCATAACCCCTGCTATGTCTGTCATCAGAATGCAATCCCGAATCGGGAAAACGTGATGAACGACTTCGAATTGCAGGTTGCTTACAGCTTCAGCGATACAGGACTGACCAACCACTGGAGTAATCTGTTTGAGGATCGTTCTAAGCGCTTAGAGGCAATTAGTGATCAGGAGATCATTGATTGGACCAACCAGGATAACTACTCTGCACTGGCAGGCAGACTGAATGCATCCAAATTCAATGGCTGGGTACCCGATCTAAACAACCTGCAGCTGGCAGCAGAAGCCTTTGATGAACATGGTTTTGCCAAAGATGGCAGTCACTGGGTGGCTTTTATTTACAAACCCTTGCCAAGCACTTTCTGGCCCACCAATGGCTCAACTGATGACGTGATGATCAGGTTATCTAAACCCTATCGAAGCAGTAAGAGTGGCCACTATTCACGGGACACCTATCTCGCCAACCTCGCTATTCTCGAAGCTACAATTAAGGGGCTAGATACTATCACTACCTTACCAATCGATGAAAATGCAATCGGGGAAGATCTCGATGGCAATGGAAAACTCGGGATCACCACGGTCATAAGTGCTGTTGATCACTATGTCGGAGCTGCAGGCGACCATCGTACCTACCGCTATGAATACCCCCAGGACACGGAGTTCCTGCATACCGTCCGATACGTGGGCGTGGATGAGAAAGGGAACATCAGTGTATCAACTCGTATGAAAGAAGTTCGCTATATGCGGAAATGGCAACGCTACAGTAAAACTGTCTACGCACGGCAATATCAACTTGAGGCTTTCGAAAAAGAAGCCGGCAACCTGCCCCGCTACCACTATCTGGGTCACAACGGGTTGGATAACAAGTTTGGCTGGAGCATCCACGGATTTATCGAAGACAAGAATGGCAACTTGCGCGAAAACACCTATGAAGAAAATATGTTTTGCATGGGGTGTCACACGAGTATCGGAGCAACCATTGACAAAACATTCAGTTTTGCTCGTAAAATCGACGGAGCAGAGGGATGGGGTTACATCAACCTCAAAGGCATGCCCGACGCACCCAACAAAGGTGAGAGTAAAGGTGAGATCCTCACCTACTTCGAGCGCGTAGGTGGCGGCGATGAGTTCCGCAGCAACATGGAGATGTACGAGCGCTGGTTCAACAAGGACAAATCTGTCAATTACTCCAAGGTCCTTGCCGCGAATGATGTCTACGAGTTGATCACCCCATCAAGAGAACGTGCTTTGAGGCTAAACAAGGCCTACAAGGTGATCGTAGAAGACCAGGACTTCATCTTCGGTCGCGATGCGACTGCCGAGCCTCCTATCAACGTCTACGAGCAGGTAGATAATGAGAAATCACCCACGCTGCCGTTGCAACACACCTATCAGTGGGATATCCGGCTAGAGTGGCCGAAACCGGCGCGGTTATCCATTGCCAGCGAGCCACCATCTATGTAACGAGGCATCAAAACGAGTATAAGATAGTGGGATTGCTTGCTCACGCCTGCCGTTATGTAGACACCGGCTTGAAACTCAACGATTCACGTAACATCGATCGTAATAAAGCCGCAAAACCGTCCTGTCAATGCTGCATGTTTTACCTGTTTTAAGCGCAGGACTATCCGGATCATTTGTGTCATATTGTGTGGAGCAATTGGAGCTGTCTACAGCCAACCTCATCCCCCGATCAAAGCGACACCGGCAATGTGATAGTGAAAGCGCAGAATCAGTACGGCGACACCAACACCTGTTACCACAACCAGCAATTCACCATACCAGGCCATTGTTGTCTCGGGTTTGACCCAGTCGCCGTCACGGCGATTGATCAATAGCATCGAAGTTACAGTCCAGATAGCCATCACCGAGAACAGTAAGAGTGAGCGGCTGTCACCGTTGGCCAGCAGATGGGCCAGCGCCCACAGCAATACCCCGGTCAGTTGCGGGTGACGAATCAGGCGTTTGACACGTGTACGCGGAAAACTGGCCGCAGCCATCAGTATGAATCCGATCACGACTAAAAGCATGGCTGCATGACGCAAGCCGGCCGGCGGCACATACACCTGGGTCGGCACTGTGCCCCGCCAGCCAAAAACGATCAGAATCACACCCGTGAGAATCAACAAGGCAAACAGGCCCTGGTACGGCCCCTCACCGATCCGCTTGATCAGGCCATCGCGCACCTGCGGTAACAAGGATGGGAAGAGGTGGACGCCGGCCCACAGGGTCAGCCCGATCAATAGCAGCGTCATGTTGATTTCTCCAAGTTGACAGGCATCTGAGTTTAAACCAAAGCGAATTAGTGCCCAAGGGCAAAGGCTGCCATTTATTGATCATAAAACGCTAACGAAATAGTGGATTATCTCATATACCCCAAGGAGCTTTAGCGTCAGAGCGGTGCAATTTGCTTGACATGGGACCTGTGGGCCCTGAAGGATTGGTCGGCTGCGCCTCGCCCTTCTGCCGGCGTGCGAAACACACTATGTTGAGCAAAAAGGGCATTTTTCACTCCCCATCAAGCATGCCGATCGAATTCTCGAAAGGATGATGGCTGCGAACGGCAGTGGCAATTAATTGCCCGCAATGGCTCTTTGCCTGTCTGCGCGAAGCGGCATGATTGCTCTCATGGTCCGATATAGCACCAGCGCATTCAATATATGCCAGACAAAATGGGTACCCAATGACCAGGCTTCGCAGAGTGCCTGATCGACGCTTCTGAAGGTAAGAGAGACGGTAAATAACAGACTTGCGAGGAACAGATCCCTGCCGGCGCTCAATCCGGCGACTCTGCAATAGATGGTCATCGCCAGTAGGCTTACCCAGGCAGGCAGGTAGAAAACCGACCCGTTGAGGAAATTAGCCGGCAGCTCAGTGTAGACCAGGTAGTTGAGAAAGAGAAAAACCGAGAACCAGAAGCCCATCCCCATCACGCTAAACTTGGCTACCCGGGCAAGGAAGCTGAGAAGGTATACGTAAATGAAGCCCAATATGGGAAGAGCGTCAGCCAGGGCTGACCAGGAGGTTGCGAGGGTGTGCCAAAGAAAGCTCCCAAGGCCGATAAGTGCCAACAACACGACCAACAGCCAGAGGTCCCAGAACTTTATCGCAGGCCGTGCCGACCCACCTAGCGCCTTGACTCCCCATACCACCACAATCAGGAAGGCCAGATTGGTCACCGCGTTGAGCGGTTCCGCCCAGAATCCATCATTGACCCGCTCACAGTAGATATCCATGGTTATTGTCTTTAGCGGTTATATTCAGGCCCAGATGCATCCTGAACGTCTGTCATGGGGCTATCATGTGTGCAATGATAGGATTCACGGAGTGATCAATGCCCTGTAATTATCAAGGATAATTTAGGGCCTGTTAACATTTGTCTTACCCCCGGGTTGAGGGCCGATGGCAACACGGTAACCCACCGATCAACCCAATACCTATTGCCGTTCTGCGGGTACCAAGCCAACAGAGAGTATTGCTGCTCTGCTGTCAAATCGACTCCAGCGACATAATCTCGACTGAGGGTGGTAACCGCCTCAATCGCCTTACGCCATCCCCGCCGATCCAGATACAAACCGTCGGTGGAAGGCGTTCCACCAGTTCTTCAAGATCGTCTCTGATCGTGTTCCGGGTGCAGCACCCACTGAAAGAGAGTGCCACTGTCGATACCCCCGACCGCTCCGCCGCAGTCACTATCTCATCAAGCGGGACATCCGTCCCCAGATTCAGGGTGGCCCTGCCTGAGTTTATAAGCAGGGCCTCGGCCATCAGCAATCCTAAAGCGTGCTGCTCGCCGGGAAGAGTACCCAGCAGCACCTCAGGATTCCCAGGGGGGTGTCCAACGCGGCTCATGGCAACGTCCAGGAAGCGCACCAGCTGTCTGGTGAGTATGTGCTCCTCGAAAATCTGCAGACGCCCAGCGGCCCAAAGTTCTCCGACTGCTTTGGTCAAAGGCGCGAAGGTATCGAGCACAAATGAGCTTAGCCCCTCCCGGGCAAGGGCCTGCTCCAGTGCTGTATTAAGTGCTGGGATATCGCCGCAAGAGGCTAAATCGATCAGTCGGGTATGGGCGGGATCTATGTCCCCTGGACTCAATAAGACATCGTGCAATGTGTTGGCAAGCTTGTTGAGGGCTTCATCCTCGAGTGGGACCACTTTACCGGGCCGCAATCCCTGATCCAACAAACGCCGGATCCGTTGCAGGCGTTGAATTTGCTCAGCGCTGTAGACGCGCTCGCCCTTATCGTTACGCTCAGGTGTCGGGAAACCGTAGCGTCTTTCCCATATTCGCAGGGTATCCCGACTAATGCCGGTGTCGCGCTCCACAGTACCAATCGCAAACATCTCTCTACTCAATTATGTCTTTGACATATTCTATTTTATACAATCTATCATAAATTATAAGCATTTTTTGTCCTAGACAAAATAAATTTCGATGCTAGTTTTAAATTCATGTCGGTTGCTAATCACCGGCACACGAACCCAGAGAATTATGATAGGAGAATGACCATGCGTTTCCACCAAGATCAGATTCAGACACCAGCAATGTATTACCCACCGGTAATGCTAAATGTCGATCATGACGATCGAGAAATTCCATCACCTGTAGACGCGGAAGGTGATGAGCATGAATACGAATGGGCCGATGTACTAAAGGAAGTGGAACCTTACTATTGAACGATGAATAAGGTCAGCGCGTCTTTGATTGGGTTGCAATGTTTCATCCGGTGAACATTTTATGCACCGGGTGAAACTATGGCCATTCGAAGGGTGGTAGAAAGCGATACTGACTTAAATGATTTCTCCACTATGTCTGAACTTGCAGCCTATGTTTAATCTGACAGGAGGCTCCAAATATGGGTTGGTTAGAGGATGAAGCGGCTGATCGGTTTGTCTTTTACCGGATTTGATTACGATTGGGCTTGTCCGATACAGACGATATAGGCATCAAGCACACTTCTGTGTATAGATATTTTTCATGATTGCTTGACCGGTAAACCTGAAAAAACTTAACAGCCAATTCTCAAACTCTCTGGGTGGCAGAATATCCTCGGAATACTCATCTAGCCGACCTTATACTCTATTTGAGTACCCGGACAAACGTCTGAATCCAAGCTTTTCCACGGCCTTTTTGGGCCTTGCGCCTTATTCGGCAAACAAGCTTTCTGGCAACCTCTCCTACCGTTGCTTACTGCCTAGAGAGTTGTGAATAACCAATGTTATATAAGCCTGTTAGAAGTGAGTGAAGCCATGCCGTCGATAAAAAATCGATTGGTGGTAGCAATGAACTCTTGGCTTGCAAATGCTGCAAAATCTAGTCGATGATTGTCGGATCCTAAAAACTGGCGATCACCTTTTGATCGTGGTGGGTGTAGATCAGTCCCAAACCATCGCTTGCCGTAGTTGCGAAACAATCACCAGAGTATAGGCGCCGAACGGCCCGACCAAGCGCCCCGAGCTGCGTGCCATGGTCAGCCTGCCGTCGATTTCAGAAACCCTGCGACAAGCACAGTGACATACCGCTACTCGCTTGACCCAACCAGCGGCTCTGCCGCGCGGCACTCGTCGAGTGTCCAAACCCTAATGGACGAAAGCTGCTCGACGTCGTCACGGGCACATTGTACAAAGCCGCCGTGATGCTAATTCCCAAGCTAATCCCGCTAGAGGAATGATTCCAAATGTTTTTTGGAATTTTTGAAGAAACGTTCCCAACCTGAGGTCTCGACCAAATGCCAACCCCACCCCCACCCTGTATTTCGAACAACTTTTCTTTGCTCAGATTCCGGGTTTCTAGTCTAGGATTGAAATTTGGCTCATCGTCATGTCTCCGTTTGTAGTCATCAAGTAGCTTTTCTATTGCGTATCCAAGTTAACGCATGAATGGCGCCAGTAATTCAGGAATCGCAGTCCGTGGCATACTAACCTATTGTTAATTAGAGAGATAACAATTTAATTCAGCCTAACACTTCTACACTTAGGATTCGTTGAACACCACAACAAAGAAAAAAGATAATCTTTCAAGACTTTTTAGTTCTATTTTTTAAAAACGACTTTCAATGCCGTCTTGCGGCAAAGATCATAAGTGCTGGATGGCCTAACCCCACCAATCAATCTATCCAAGTATTGATGTGCCATTTAGAGAAGTAAGAAAACCCGGAGCTATAAAAAACCAGATTGATTTTGGTGAGGCCCGCGTTGCAGTCAGCAGTTCCGGCGTTGGCAGGAATCCCCCATTTTGGCCTGCAAGCAGTTGACAATCTTATCGATGATGAATTGATCCTCGATGTTGGCGATCACCTTGGCCTCACCGCCGCACTTGGAGCAGACCGACACATCGATGTTGAATAGACGCTTGAGGCGCTGTGCCCAAGTCATCGAAGTTCGGCGGGTGATGATCGCTCCTCGACTACCCTGGCCTGGTTGCCCCTGCCCCGCTTTGTTGGCGTCACCAACGCCCGCTCTTCCGGATTGGTGTTGAATGAGGCCAGCAAACCGGCCAGCTTCAGGCAAACCATCAGATCATTGATAACTGGTCCTGTTGGCACAGGCTTTGAACTATCGGCCTGGCCGGTGCATACCAAAGGGATAGGCTCAATCGGTTTCATCGTGACACTCCAGCTTGCCGCCAGAGTTCGGCCTGCTAAGGCCAGAAAACAGCCCCAAACATTGCTTGAGAGTAGGCACTGAGACCGAACAACGAAAATAGCTTTAAAAAAGAAAACTAATCTGTCTTTTATTACATAACTATCCTTTGGGTCTGTTGGCAGGAAAAAACGAACCAAAACATACCTAATAATAATATATTATTATTTATCAGTAGTTTATATCTATCTTAGCCTCTATCCTGAAAAACTGGCACGCTAATCGCACTAGCTAAGTCAAGCAAGCAAAGTTCCTTGCGAACACTTAACCATGTATCGATCAGACAACAGATTTGGAGAACATCATGGCAACCATCATCATCAAAGACCTGGACAAGAACAAAGCACTGGACCGGAAAGCACTGCGCAGTGTATCTGGCGGCAACTTCATGTTTGGTCCCAATGCCGGCGTTTCTTACAACCTGCAATCACAGATTTACCATATGCAGAATTATCTGAATGCGTCCGAAGCCTGGTTTTCAAACCCGGCCAACATCTACCCCATCATCCTGGGCGGCGTCAGGCAGTATCGTCAGGCAACCGGTCGCAGTTGGGGTGGCATCTATGGCGGTCACAACGGCTTTATGAATACCGTCATCCGCAGCGGTTGGTAACAGAAATCGGTATTAAAGCAACCGGTATACCTAACCAACCCAAACCACAACAAAAAGCCCGCCAGCAAATCGCTGGCGGGTTTTGAATTTGCGCACTCTCACCAGCGTTGTTAGCTCCCGCCCTGGGGATTTGAGGCGATCATCAGTTAAGGCGAACAGAGCCAAACGTATCGTCAGAAAGAGCGGGTAATGGTTTGTTTGTTACAGGCTACTTTGTCGGACTAGCACACGTAGGCATTAACCGCGAAGCCTGATCCGCATGGGCATGTCCCCCCCAGGGGTCAGGAACATCTGGCCTGTGACCTGGGGTTCATAGCCTGAAGTCAGCTCGAAATCAGCGGCGCGCACCAGAGCCGCCAGCATAATGGTGGCTTCGATCATGGAGAAGGCGGCACCGATACAGATACGTGGGCCGGCACCGAAGGGCAGGAAGTGGTAGCGCCCAGGTTTGTCCGGTGCATCCGCGGCGAAGCGGGCCGGGTCGAAGCGGTCGGGATCGCGCCAGAAGCTCTGGTGACGATGAATGGCGTAAAAGGGGACGATGATGATGGTGCCCGCAGATATCGGGACACCGCCGAGTTCCACGTCCCGGAGGGTATCCCGCACGGTTACGGGTGCTGTCGGAAACAGCCGCAGGGTCTCATTCAACACCTGCTTCACTACCACAAGCTCACTAAGATGTTCCCGGCCGATGGGTGCGTCGCCTGCCACGCGCTCGACCTCCGCCCGCATACGATGTGCCCACCGTGGACTGCGAGCGATCAGGTAAAGCGCCCAGGTCAGTGCCAGGGCGGTGGTATCAGAACCGGCCACTAAGAAGGCGATTATATTATCCACCAACTGCTCTTCGGTCATCACCAGGCCGGTCTCCGGGTGCTTGCTTTGGAGTAGACGTCCGAGCAGGTCTTCACCCTTCAGGTCAGCTTCACGGCGTGCATGGACAAGTGTCCGTACTGCCTCGCGCAAGCGCTTTTCATGTGTGCGCATGGCGTTTCCACCCGGCCTCGGCAAGCCATGTGGCAAACGCAGCATGCAATAGAGGATCCACCAGTTGATCTGGCGATAGTATTCCGCGTGGCCGGCTTCCATGACCGCTCTTACCTTGTCGCTGGACCCTCCGAGCATGGTGCGTGAGATCACCGCTAGGGTGGCCTGCATCATGTCCTGGTTGACCGAACGCACTCCTGTAGTGGGATTCTTGCGCCAGAGGGCGATTAGGTCCTCGGCCACCCCGGACATGATGTCTGTGTACGACAGTAACTCCTCATGCCGGAACAGGGGAGCCATCAACCTGCGCTGCCAGCGCCAGTCTCCGCCGTGTGACTGGATCATGGCGTTGCCGAACAGGGGGGCCTGTATGTCCAAGGAAAGCTGTCCGCGGGGGAACTCGTCGTCTTTGCCCTGCAGAACGGTTTTCAACGCCTCAGCCCCGGTGACGAAGGCCATGCGCGGTGGTCCCGGAGCGATAACAACGTCTTCCCGGTAGGCGGCTGCCGGGATGATCTTCAAATTGTTCGATAACAATTGAATCAGGTTTGAAGGAAAGCGCAGGGGTTTCGGCGCGGGTTC
>JAHRHW010000447.1 GCA_019100305.1 Candidatus Thiodiazotropha taylori
CCCCTTTCCATCAACCCAATCCCATCTCTATCTGGGACAACCTGGCCTTAAGCGGGGTGACCAGGACTACTTTCCGCTCTATGTGGGGAATCATATTCTCGGTGGCAGTGGACTGGTTTCACTCCTGAGCGAGGAGGTACGGGAGAAACGTGGCTTGAGTTACAGTGTCTACAGTTTCTTCATTCCGATGCGTCAACTGG
Organism: Candidatus Thiodiazotropha taylori; assembly: GCA_019100305.1. GTDB lineage: Bacteria > Pseudomonadota > Gammaproteobacteria > Chromatiales > Chromatiaceae > Thiodiazotropha. The sequence goes on from JAHRHW010000447.1 coordinate 201, forward strand.
GTCTCTTTCAAGTTGGTTTGCAGACCAAAAATGAACAGGCGGATGAGGCGCTGAAAGTGGTCAAGGATACCCTGCAGCGCTACATCACCGAGGGGCCGACCGATGAGGAGCTGAAGGCAGCGAAACAGAATATCACCGGCGGGTTTCCGCTACGCATCGCATCCAACGGCAAGATTGTCGAATATCTAGCTGTAATAGGTTTCTACGATCTGCCTCTCGATTATCTCGATCGGTTTGTCGAGCGGATCAAGGCAGTGAGCAAGGAGCAGATCCGTGATGCTTTCAAACGCCGGGTCGATTCAGAGCGTCTGGTCAGAGTACAGGTGGGGAGATTTTCCGCGCCTGTGGCTCAGGTTAACCGGGCAGAGGCCGCTGAATAGGATCAAAGCACAACCGAATCCGGAATCAGAGACCAACGAATGGCCAATCACTCAGCATGCCAAGTCCGCATTATTGGCGGTGAGCACAGAGGCAGGAAGCTGCCGTTTGCCGAACTTCCCGGGCTCAGGCCCACCGGAGACCGTATCCGGGAAACCCTCTTCAACTGGTTGCAACCCTGGATAAGCGGCGCACGCTGTCTGGATCTTTTTGCTGGAAGCGGCTCGTTGGGAATCGAAGCGGCCTCCCGAGGAGCGGGGCAGGTGGTGATGCTCGATACCGCCAACCCAGTGGTTCGGCAGCTGGAAGAGAATCGGAAACAGCTGAACCTGGAGCAGGTCACCGTGATCAGGGCGGACGCCCTGCAGTGGCTCGAGCAGTCACCGGTGCCCTTCGATGTGGTATTTCTCGATCCGCCCTTCTCCGCTGATCTGCTTGGGCCGCTGTGTCACAAACTTAACCAGGGCTGGTTGGCGGACAATGCCCGTATCTATATGGAGGATGAGGCATCGAGGCCGCTGCCGGTGCTACCCGAGGGGTGGCAGTTGCTGAAGGAGAAGCGTGCCGGACAGGTGCGCTACGGTTTGGCCTGTGCCCCCCTTCCGGGATGAGCAATCGACTAAAGCTTGCTAAAATCCCCTGTCACCGCCAGCTGAGACGGGCTTTAACCCGTCAAAGACTGGGGTGAGAATTATCATTCAGAACTGTCAACTCTGATATTATGATTATCTTGTTCAATTGATAGCAACATATGATTAGAGCCGTATACCCCGGAACATTTGATCCAATCACCAATGGTCATAGCGACTTGGTCAGAAGGGCTGCTGAACTCTTCGATCACGTGATTTTAGCGATTGCGAAAAATCCGGGTAAAAATCCTGCGTTTGAGTTAGACCAGCGCCTCTCCCTGGCCCATACCGTGCTGGGGGGCATCGAGAATGTGGAGATTCTCGCGTTTGATACGCTGTTGGTGGACTTTGTGCAGGAGTGTGAGGCGAATGTGATACTGCGTGGCTTGCGCGCGGTTTCCGACTTTGAGTATGAGTTTCAATTGGCCGGTATGAACCGGCGGCTCTCTCCGGATATTGAAACCCTGTTTCTTACACCCGCTGAGCAGTTTGCCTTCATATCCTCCGGTTTGGTCAGAGAGATCGCCGCATTGGGCGGGGATGTATCTGAATTTACGCATCCGGCTGTACAAAATGCATTGAGTCAACGCTATGGCTAGCCTAAAATTCCCGCGCCATTACAGAGGTGGCGCTAATTCACCAGGGTGGGTTGATCGTTCATCAGCCCCAGCAAAAGACAATCATCCGAACAAGTAGGAGAGAACCGCATGGCTTTATTGATCACCGATGAATGCATCAATTGTGATGTATGTGAACCCGAATGTCCCAATGGGGCAATCACACAGGGTGATGAGATCTATGAAATTGAAGCAGACCTCTGTACGGAATGTGTTGGGCACTATGAAACCTCCCAGTGTGTCGAAGTCTGCCCGGTTGATTGTATTCCGAAAGATCCGGATCATGAGGAGAGTTACGAAGAACTCTACAGCAAGTATCTGAAGATTACCGGCGAATCCGAGTAGATGATGACGCGAGTCATGAGATTTTTTAAGGCTCCCCTGTGGAGCCTTATTATTTTGTTCTGCTGCTACAGTCAGGTCTGGGCTGGGCAGAAACCTGCCAAGGCAGCCATTGCCACTGCCCATCCCCTGGCCACCCAGGCCGGTCATGAAATCCTCAGAAAGGGGGGGAATGCCTTCGACGCGGCTGTGGCGGTAACCGCGGTTCTGGCCGTTGTCGAGCCCTACAGTTCCGGGCTGGGTGGGGGAGGATTCTGGCTGCTGCATCGGGCCAGTGACGGGTTTCAGACCATGCTGGATGGTCGTGAACGGGCACCATTGGCCGCCCATCGGGATCTCTATCTGGATGAGCAGGGCGAAGTGGTTGCACAGAAGTCGATTGACGGTGCCCTTGCTGCTGGCATACCTGGTGTTCCGGCCGCGCTGGTCCATTTGACTGAAAACTACGGCAAGCTGTCTCTCTCGGAACTGCTGCAGCCCGCCATAGAGATCGCTGCCAAGGGCTTTGCCGTCGATGACTACTACCGGCGCATGGCCTCATGGCGTCTGCCGGTACTGCAGGCCCACGACGCATCGGCGCAACAGTTTCTGCTGCAAGGGGAGGTGCCCCCTGCCGGACATCTGATCAAGCAACCCGATCTGGCGGATACCCTTAAGGCCCTGGCGGACAGGGGGATAGACGGCTTTT
>JAHRHW010000058.1 GCA_019100305.1 Candidatus Thiodiazotropha taylori
CGATGATGAGGATATGGTGGGGTAATGCCCGGCCAGGTAATCCTGAAAAGAGAATAATTTGAGGCATAAACGATCAAGATGCAGAGCCAAATCACAGCAATCAAAGGCCTGTCTGATGTAACCGGTTAACAGGGAGCCGTTATGACAGAGACCAAGGAATCACCAAGTCCCAGCCTGATCGACAAAGTCGGCATGGAGACACCGATGGAGTTCTCCGAGTCCACGGAGAATGCCTGGATCGATGTGATCCAGAAAATGGATAAGGTGTATGCGGATCTGGTCCACTATCAGGTGGAGTTGGAGCAGAAGAACGCGGAACTGGAGGAGGCTCAACAGTTCATTCGCAGCGTACTCGAGTCGATGACCGAGGTGCTGGTGGTGTGTGATGTGCAGGGGCATATTCTGCAGGTCAACCAGGCACTCGAGGATCTGACCGGTAAGCCGGAAGCGCACTGGCTGCATCGATCGTTTGCCGAGTTGTTCGGTGAAGAGTCGCAACCTCTGGTGGGTGAGTTTGCCGAGAAACTGGGCAGCGATGCGATTGTGGATTGTGAAGTCAATCTGCAAACCCTCGAAGGTGGTTCGATGCCTCTGGCGATGAACTGTTCATCCCGCTATGACGTGAAAGGGCGTCTGATGGGGATGGTGTTGATCGGCAGGCCGGTCGGCGAGTTGCGCCGCGCCTATGAGAAACTGAACAAGGCCCATGGGGATCTGAAACAGACTCAGGAGCAGTTGGTCCACTCGGAGAAGATGGCCTCCCTGGGGCGTCTGGTGGCCGGGGTGGCCCATGAGTTGAATAATCCGATCAGTGTGGTGTTCGGCAACATGCACGCTCTGCAACGCTATGGTGAACGGATCAATGGCTATCTGTCGGCGGTGGGTGATCAACTGCCAGCCGAGCTTAATAAGAAGTTGCGTGAGGATTTCCGTATCGATCGCATCGAGTCCGACATGGGACCATTGATCGATGGCACCATGGAAGGGGCTGAGCGGATCAGCAACATCGTACTCGATCTGCGTCGCTACTCCGGGGTGCAGAAGGAGAAGCCGGAACCTTTCGATCTCGGCCAGGTCATCCAAACCGCTGTTCATTGGGTGGTGAAGGCCGCCAGAGAGAAGCTGGAAATTGTCTGTGATCTACCCGGTGATCTGCAGATTGTCGGACGCCAGGGACAGGTCCATCAGATCCTCATCAATCTGCTGCAGAACGCCATCGATGTGATGGAGGGACAGCAGGATCCCAAGCTGGTCATCAGCTGCAGCAAAGTCCAATCCAGGGTCTCTGTTACGGTCAGGGATGCCGGCCCGGGGATTCCGAAAGCGGATCTGAAAAAGATCTTCGATCCATTTTTCACTACCAAGGCGGTAGGCAAGGGCACCGGTCTGGGGCTCTATATCAGTTATGGTCTGGCACGGGATATGGGAGGCGATCTACAAGCGGACAACCACCCGCAAGGGGGAGCCATCCTTACCCTGCAGCTTCCGTTGAATGGAGTGGACGATGAGTGATCAGCCGTCACTCAATCTGCTCTGGTTGCAATCCGGCGGCTGTGGTGGATGCACCCTCTCTCTTTTGTGTGCCGAGGGGCCGGATCTGTTCACCCTGCTGGAGAGTGCCGGCATCCATGTGCTTTGGCACCCCTCCCTTAGTGAAGCCAGTGGCAGTGAATTGATCGAGTTGCTGCAGAGCATTCTCGATGGAGAGGTGAGGCTGGATCTGCTCTGTCTGGAGGGCTCCGTGGTTTGTGGTCCCAACGGCAGCGGGAAATTTCATCGTTTTGCCGGAACCGGCCAGCCGATGATGCAGTGGATAGAACGCTTGGCCAAGGTCGCCGGACATGTGATCGCGGTGGGCAGTTGTGCCGCCTATGGTGGTATTACAGCGGCCGGTAACAATCCCAGTGAGTCCTGTGGTCTGCAGTACGATGAACATGAGAAGGGGGGATTGCTGGGGGAAGGCTACAGTGACGAGTCGGGTCTGCCGGTGATCAACATCGCCGGTTGCCCGGTACATCCCAACTGGGTCAGTGAGACCCTGGTGCAACTGGCTTGCGGAGAGCTGCAACAGCAACACCTGGATCACGTGGGTCGGCCTCGAAGCTATGCGGATCACCTGGTCCATCACGGCTGTCCACGCAATGAATATTATGAATACAAGGCGAGTGCGGAGAAGTCATCCGATCTGGGCTGCATGATGGAGCATATGGGGTGCCTCGGTACCCAGGCCCATGCGGACTGCAATACCCGCCTGTGGAATGGTGAGGGTTCCTGTCTGCGGGGTGGCTATGCCTGCATCAACTGCACCGCGCCGGGTTTTGAAGAACCGGGTCACCCGTTTACCGAGACCCCCAAGATCGCCGGTATACCGGTTGGTCTGCCTACCGATATGCCAAAGGCCTGGTTTGTCGCGCTGGCCTCACTGGCGAAAGCGGCCACCCCGAAACGTCTGAAAGAGAACGCGGTAGCCGATCATATCCGCGTGCCACCAAGCCGCAAGCCAGGTGAGAAGACGTGACGCGACGCATCATGGGCCCGTTCAATCGGGTAGAGGGGGATCTGGAGGTTGAACTGGAGATTGAATCCGATCAGGTGGTCTCCGCCCGGGTCTCCTCTTCACTCTACCGTGGCTTCGAACAGATCCTGCAAGGCAAAGAGCCTGCGGATGCGCTGGTCTACACCCCCAGGATCTGCGGAATCTGCTCGGTCTCCCAGTCGGTGGCAGCCGCCCGGGCGCTGGCTGAGTTGACCGGTGTCAGCATGCCGAGAAACGGCGACCGGGCCATCAACCTGATTCTGGCCAACGAGAATGTGGCGGATCATCTGACCCACTTCTATCTCTTTTTCATGCCCGACTTTGCCCGCGAAACCTATCGCAGTGAACCTTGGTATGAGTCGATCGCCAACCGCTTCCGCGCACAGACAGGCAGTGCCGCCAGAGAGATGTTGGCGGCACGCGCCCAGTTCATGCATCTGATGGGGCTGATGGCGGGCAAATGGCCCCACAGTCTGGCCATTCAGCCTGGTGGAGTCAGTCGCTCGATCGAGATGCAGGAGAAGGCGAGGCTGCAGGCGATCCTGTTCGGTTTCCGCCGCTATCTGGAATCCCAGTTGTTCGGTGATAGTCTGGAAAATATCGTCTCACTGGATAGTGCGGATGCTCTGCAGGCCTGGTCTGCTGCGCATTCACCGGATCGGAGTGATTTCAGTGCCTTTCTCGAAGTGGCGGGACTACTTGAGTTGCATCAGCTTGGACAGGCTGAAGACCGTTTTATGAGCTACGGCGCCTACCGACTCAACGACAGCGATAGTTTTGCACAGGGGGTCTGGGAAACAGAATTTGAACCCCTTGATAGTACACTGATCACGGAAGATATCAGCCACAGTTGGATGGGCTATCAGACGGCACCCAAGCACCCCTTTGAAGGCGTCACCCTGCCGGATGCGGAGATCGAACAGGCCTACAGCTGGTGTAAGGCGCCCAGGCTGGATGGCAAGGTTGTGGAAGTTGGCGCCCTGGCCCGTCAACAGGTGGATGGTCATCCCCTGATCCGGGATCTGGTCAGCCAAAGCGGTGGTAATGTGAGGAATCGGGTGATCGCCCGATTGCTGGAGATTGCCCGGGTGACGCTGCTGATGGAATCCTGGGTCAGAGAGATCCAGCCGAAGGCGCCCTTTTGTGATCATGCGGCCATGCCACTGGAGGCGCAGGGGGCTGGTCTGGTGGAGGCGGCACGGGGCAGTCTGGGGCACTGGATAAAAATTCGCAACGGACGCATTCTCAACTATCAGATTGTGGCGCCGACCACCTGGAACTTTTCACCGCGGGACGCCGAAGGGCAACCCGGTGCGCTTGAGCTCGCTTTGCAGGGGGCCAAGCTCAGGGCAGGGGAGCAGGAACCGGTATCGGTACAGCATATTGTTCGGTCTTTCGATCCCTGCATGGTCTGTACAGTGCATTAGGTATCGGATGATCTGATCTGTTGTTAACGGTAATAACCAATGGACGAACGCCAATTATGTATTAGTGTTTACTAATGCAATGGTTTGGCATAAAATATCGCCGTTATGAATGCCTAATCTACATAAGCGGGAAGCACACAGCTGATTTTGCTGAGCAAAAGTCACGAGCTGTCGCCTATCCATTTCCCGTCAAAAATCCAAACTATCCAACCAAGAAATATGAAGCCAAATGGCTTCGAAGGGTTTTTACTATGTACGAATTTATTCATGACATTGCTCTGCGTCCGAGCCCGTTTTCCCGCTACACAGCGAAGCAGCTCTGGACCAAACAACATCTTTCGAAACAGATGCTCGACTACCATTTGAGCCAGGAGACCGATCTTGCCTCCAGGCGTATCAAAATTATCGACCGCGTCGTATCCTGGATTGATGGCCAGATCGAACTCTCCGGTAAGAAATTGTGCGACCTGGGGTGTGGACCCGGGCTCTACACACAACGTTTTTCCGAGCATGGTGCGCAGGTGACCGGGATCGATTTCTCCGAATATGCTTTGAACTACGCAAAATCAAACTCGGCTGGCGTGGTTGACTACTTGCAAGCAGACTATCTTGTCGACCAACTACCTGCAGGATTTGATCTTATCACCCTGATCTATACGGATCTGTGTGTGCTATCACCAGAGCAGCGATCGATACTGTTGCGCAAGATGCGTGGCATGCTGAATCCGGGTGGCAAAATCGTACTCGATGTTGCCGGCATGGGCCTGTTGGAAAGCAGGCAGGAGGTCACTCTCATCGAAGATCGACTGATGGGTGGTTTCTGGGCGCCAGGTGACTATGTTGGGATTCAGAAATCCTATCTCTACGATGAACAGCATTTGGCACTGGACCGTTACATTATTATTGAGCCCGGTGAAACCTGGCAGATCTATAATTGGTTCCAACACTACACTCCGGAGCGGATAGAGGCGGAACTCAGGGCTTGCGGTTTTGCAATTACAGAGCTGGCAGGGGACCTGACCGGAAAACCATTGGTAGAAAATAGTGATCTGATGGGAATCATCGCGACTCCCTGCTGATCAGCAAGTGGAGGTGTTGGCTGACTGCTGACACCTCCACTCTCAGAGGCCAATAAGATTCACGGGAATGACAGACTCATGATAGAAATACGTAAAGAAGAAGCCAAAGACAGAGAGGCCATTCATCAACTGAATTCAGTCGCATTCGATAACGGTCCGGAGGCAATGCTCGTTGATAAACTCCGAAATAGCTGCCAGGACTATTTATCATTTGTCGCGGTTGAAGAAGGCTCAGTCATCGGCCATATCTTATTCACTCCCGCGAGCATGGAAGATAGTTCTGCTGTTGGTATGGGATTGGCGCCAATGGCGGTGTTGCCTTCACATCAGGGAGAGGGGATTGGCTCACGACTAGTTCGTTATGGTCTTGAATATTTGCGCGATGCCGGTTGCCCGTTTGTCATTGTTTTGGGTCACCCTGACTACTATCCGCGTTTTGGTTTTGAGCTCGCATCAAAATATCAGATTCACAGTCAATGGGAGGGTGTGCCGGATGATGCCTTCATGATCGCAGTGTTCGATCAAGCGGTGATACCGAGGCATGGGGGTGTAGCAAGATATCGGGATGAATTTGATGAGGCGATGTAGACTGTACCATCCTGTATCCTAATCGATTATTAATTGATATTAAATTTCTGCCCTTCATGCCGGGTTACAGAAACCCTTCTGGGATCTTGTCAATCCGCCCATCCGCAACATAACAATCTCAGTACGAAAAAACACACTGTAGTCTTGAGATGCGATGTGTTTGTATGTCGAATCGTAGTGTGATTCAACATGTGATCTATAACACATCCACATTCGTTATAGGTCATTAAAAGTGACAATTTTTCTATAGTTTCTCAAATAATAACCCGATAACGAGTGCCTTTATGAGCTCACTACCCCCATCACATTACCGGTCTCTGTTTTTCTTACTCATCGCACTTCTCGTACTGGTTGCCGCATGTTCTCCCCAGCCGAATTCATTGGATGGTCGACATCAAGCTCAGAGCCAGAAAAGTGGGGTGGAACTGGCGAGTTTCGATGAAGTGGATGCCATAGAGATAATTGAGAGCCCGGCCACCGGGGTTGCCTTGGGCTGGGGTTGGAATCGGGGCGACTCAGAGCCGATTCCGACCATCTGCGTCGAGTTCGTACCAGGAGAAGAGCCTGCTCAGACCCGCTATATGACCATGAGTGAGGTCTCAGACAGTTACACCCTGATGAAGAGCCTGGGAGTCTCTGCTGAAGCCTCGGTGAAAGCGATCGGCTATGAGGCTGGTGGCAAGGCCTCGTTTGCCAAATCGACCAACCTCAGCAGTCAACGTTCAACCTTTATCCTGAACGCGGTGGTGCAGAATGGTGTGCGCTATGCAGCCCCAGTGCCGGATAGTGATGAAAAAGAGTTTGAGTATCAGGCGCCGGTCAACGAACGGGGTGGCACCCGTGGAGCGATACGTCTGACGCCAAAGGCACTGCAACTCGCCAACCGCCGGGATGGTCTGGGCGCCTTCAAGCGTCAGTGTGGTTCCGCGTTCGTTTCAGCCATCTATGGCGGTGCCAAGCTGACCGCCGCGCTCAGCTTTGTCAGTAAGAGTCTCGAAGAGAAATCCGCATTGAGTGCGGAGATGAGCGGCAGCGGCTGGGGTGCCCGTTTCAAAACAAAGGTGCGTGGTGGCGAGACCAGTGCCAGCAGCTCAAATCGTATGGATATTTCGATTTTCATGAGCGGTGGTAAGGGGGATGCCATCCCCGCCGATCAGGATGATCTGCTAAACAAGTTAAAGACGATCTCTGATGATGCCTATGCGGCTCCCAAGGATTTTCAGATTGCCGTCACACCCTACGAGGTACTTGCCAACTGGCCGGGTAAGTTGCTGCCTGACCAGGAGTCTGAATTTGAAGAGTTGGCCAGTTACTGGGGCAGTTACAACACCCTCTACGATGAGATACAGGAGATCCTCGACAATCCTCATGACTACTACTCGGTATCGGTTGATGAAGCCGGTTGTCCTGTGGTTCCACAATGCACCGCGGAAACCAGGGCTTATGAAACATCGGTAGAGACATTGAAGCAGATGCAGCAGAACCTGGAGGCTATCAAGGGCTGGTCTGCGCAGATTGCAGCGATTGAGAAGCCTCTGATCCTTGCCCGAAATGAGGCAAGTGCAGCACTGAAGCGATGCCAGAATCGACATAACCTGACTTCCACGGAGCAGGCTGGTGATAAACTCGCCTCACTGAAGCGGGCCCAAGATGAGGTATTGGCAGCGCTTCGAGCGATGCAGGAAGAGGCCAGGGAGTGCAGTGATCGCAGTGACAAGTGCAGTTTCAATGCAAATCACTATCGCAGTCCCTACGCCTTTCGTATCCAGTTGCCCGTCCCAGTCTCTGCATCGCTGACCAGCGCCGATGAGATTGTCGATTTTCTGGTGGGGCGCCCCGCCAAACATCGCTGCGAGTTCTCCCCAGCCGACCCGGGTTGTCTGGCCAATAGTGAGATCGATCAATGGCAGAGTCGCTTGGGTTTTTCATCTGTTCACAAATCCGTACAACCGGATGTTTATGCAAAATATGCACAACTTACAGCTTCAAAAGCTGAGAAAGCCTCTGATGCAGATTCAATAATGGTATCGGAATGCACAACCTCTCTCTCTCGATATGAGGAGGGGCGAAAGGATGTGATCTGGTATAACGCCAATCACAAGAATTCAGTTGATGTAACAAGAACGAAAGAGATGAGTAAAAACTCTGAGTCTGGCAATTCAATTCGGCAGGTTCAGCCACCTGGGGAACTGGATAAAAGTACGTAACGTAGAGCTTAGTGATATTAAGCTAAAGCCTTGGAATTGCCATAGATCATTCCCAGCGCTATACCGGTAAGAACAAACTGAATCGCCTGGAAGAGTGTATGATGCGCCAGAAACGGCGACACCGGCTCGATCTGGAGTGGCAAATCCCATGGCGGAATAGGTCATCAATCCGATGATCAGATTGAAACGGATGGCACGTAGTATGTGACTCCCACCACCACGGTTATAGAACGGATAGAGATAGCCGATCACCAGGCCTTGTATGACAATGGCCGTGATGCCAAGCAGCATAATCGGCTCGTCCCTTTGAAATGCCCCCCAGGCGACATACTGATCATGAAAAAACAGCATATGCCAGAGGTAGGCCCAGGCCATGGTGATGACGAAGTAGGCGAGAAGAAAGAGTAGTGCTTTTTTCACGGTCTGATTCACCTCAATAGGAGTTTGGCATTCCACCCAGACCATCGAGATAGTTTTTCAGGCTGGTAAGAATATAGTGGTCCCAGCCGTTTTTGCAGATCTCATAGCAGTCGAACTGGGGTGTAAGACCGAGATGTGTGAAGCGGATTTCGGTACCCGCCTTGTCTTCGTTGAACTCAAAAATCAGCCTGGTGCCACACCACTCTTCAGGGTCATCCAGTGCATCGGAAACCATATGGGATTCAACGCAGTCGAGTTCGATCAGCTTTGCATCGTCCAGGGAGCGGGCTTCAAACACCCAATAGGAGTCACCCCCGAAGTCTGTTTTCGCCCGATCCCCGGTTTTGCGGAATGGGGCGCTCATGGGCGTCCACCACTGATCCATCTCTTCGGCAATGGCCCTATAAGCATGTCTAGGAGATACAGGGCAAATAATCGAGCATCGATAATCGCTCATGGCGTGACTCCTTGCTTCTCTGAATAATACTTCTATTATAGAAGTAAGTTAGCTGAAAAATTCAATGATGCAAGTGATTTCCTATGGTCTCGAAAGTTGAACATAGGGACAGGACCGGCTGTCCCATTGCCTGTGCACTGGATATCATCGGAGATCACTGGACCCTGTTGATCATTCGCAATCTGATGTTTCTGGGACTGCATGAGTACAAGGAGATGCTTGAGACTGAAGAGCAGATCTCAAGCAATATTCTGACCATTCGTCTGAAAATGTTGCAACAGGCTGGTTTGATCGCATCCGCTTCACATCCGGAAAGCAAACGACGCAAGCTCTACTACCTGACGCCGACAGGCAAGGATTTGGTTCATGTTATGGTGCCGCTGGTGTTGTGGTCGCGGCGAAACCTGCGTGAGCACTTGAGGATCCCCAATGATATCGATCACTTGTTGGAAACCGACCCGCAAGCTTTCCTGCAAGAGACTCTGCAGCGCCTCAGTGACTGGGAGGACAATAATCTGAAATCATTGGTGTGATCAATGGGCAACCACTGACGGTTTGCCCATTGATCGAAAATGATCAGGAACCGCCCGGGTCACCAGTGAACTGCACAAGCAGGTCTTCATCCGTAACAACCGTTTGACAGGCAAGACGAAAGGTAGGCGGAATATCTTTTACATTGGCCCGCTCCTCTTCATGCTTGGAAAGTTTGCCGATTGACTTGAGTACCTCTCGCTCCTTATCGGTGAGCATAACACCTTTGATATGATCACCATCCAGATGGGTGACTTTGACAAGGCATGAACCGCATTCCCCATCCTGGCATTCGAAAGGGATCTTGATGTCATTTTCCTTGGCTACTGCCAACAGGGTATCGCGCTTGCCGGCGATCGCGGAAACTTTCTTATTTTTACTCATGATAGGAGATGAGAAGTAGATTGTGGCCATGGTCTGCTCCACTGATTAGTCTAAAGATTAAAAGATAAATTTGACTCTGATGTCCGCATAAACCCCGGTATTTGATTGGCAACTTATTACAGCATCGTGTCAGGACTGCTTTCATCATACGTAAAAAAAAGCCTATATAAAAAGGGAATTTAGTAATGCACTGAATTGATGCTTGGTATTGAAAATATCTGTTGGCATACGTTTTTTACCTGCACTTTTTAAAGGCATGAATAGGAACCGCATTGATAAACGCACCAATATGATGCCTGTTGGAAAAGTGGCTCTGGTCGATGCTTGTAAAAAACGCACCAATATGAAACGCTCTCTTTTCTACTATCTTTACTTATTCATCCGGGAGTGACCGATGGCCTGGCTGTGGTTGATGTCTGCGGGTTTATTCGAAGTGTTTTTTGCGATTTTTCTTAAGCTGTCGGATGGTTTTACCAAGCCTCTCTATACGCTTCTATTCGTTTTGGCGGCAGGGCTGTCATTCTACTGTCTAACCAAAGCGATGCAGATTATTCCAATCGGCACAGCCTATGCTGTATGGACGGGTATCGGTACAGCTGGTGTGGCACTGCTTGGCGTATTGCTTTTTGCAGAACCTGTTACTGGCTTGAGACTCTTGTTTATGGCGACGCTGATTATTTCAATAATTGGTTTAAAGTTGGCGTGAGTGATACTTGCTGACAGGAAGGTTGTTGTAGGCGGATTGGTGAGGTATGACCCCAGCTAAAACGATGCTTCGGATGGAGATGATTTTGAATTAGAACCGTGAATCACAGATGGTCAGGCAGTGTGTAAAGCTGACTTTACAAATATCTGGTGCTGGATAGATAGGCTTATGAGGGATCAGAGTCTGTTTGACAGATGCCTCGAATAGCCCATATAAACATCAGCGAGTAATTGTCTGTTTCTCTTTATTCGTGATTCCAAGTTCATGACTGGCAACGCTCTCTATTAAGCGTGATAAACAAAACTCAGAAGATCCGATTGATACCGTTGAGTGCTGCAACACGATAGGCTTCTGCCATCGTTGGATAGTTGAAAGTGGTCTCAGCAAAATAGAGCAGGCTGTTGGCCTCACCCTGTTGTGCCATGATTGCCTGGCCGATGTGAACGATCTCGGAAGCCTGCTCGCCGAAACAGTGGATGCCGAGGATCTCCAGTGTCTCACGGTGAAACAGCAGCTTCAGCATGCCCACTTCATGATCGGTGATCTGGGCGCGGGCGATGGTTCTGAAGCTTGCCTGTCCTACTTCATAGGGGACTTTGCTGGCGGTCAGCTCCCGTTCGGTGCGGCCGATCGAGCTGATTTCAGGCAGCGTGTAGATGCCGGTGGGAAAGTCATCGATCAACTGCCAGTCCGCACTGCCGGTGGCGATCTGGGCGCCGACAAAGCGTCCCTGGTCGTAACTGGCGCTGGCCAGGGCAGGGGGGCCGACCACATCGCCGACCGCAAAGATGTGGGGTAGCGACGTGGCATAGGTTTTATCGATCTCGATCTGACCCCGGTGATTGACCGCAACGCCAATCTCAACCAGTCCCATGTTTTCTGTATTACCGCTGCGACCATTGGCCCATAACAGGTAGTCTGTCTTGAATTTTTTGCCCGATTTGCAGTGGAGTATCACACCGTCATCGACGGCCTCTACCTGTTCGTAAACCTCATCATGGCGGATCACCGTGCCCTGATTGCGCAGGTGATAACTGAGCGCGTCGGTGATCTCATCGTCGAGAAATGAGAGCAGGCGGTCCCGGGTGTTGACCAGGTTCACTTTGACATCAAGATTACAAAAGATCGATGCGTACTCACAGCCAATGACGCCTGCGCCATAGATGGTAATTGAGTCCGGTGTGGTGTCGAGCTTGAGTACCGAGTCGCTATCGAGAATCCTGGGATGATTGAAATCAATATCTTCTGGTTGATAAGGACGGGATCCTGTGGCGATCACAAAGTGATCCGCGGTAATCTCTTCACTGACACCGCTCTGCTGGACTACTTCGATACGGTGAGTGTCGACGAATCCGGCCCGACCATGGATCACCTCAATCCGATTCCGTGCATAGTGTCGCAGACGACTGCGCACCTGCTGGTTGATCACCTTGCCCGCAGCTTTCAGCAGATCGGAATACTCAACCTGAACCTGGTCATGGGTGTGTTGAAAGAGGGGGTTGCGCCGATAATCCCTTAACAGCTGAATATTGTGTCTGAGTGCTTTGGATGGAATGGTCCCCCAGTGGGTACACCCTCCACCTACCATATCGTGCGCTTCAATCACGGCAACACTTTTACCGCTTTTGACCAGTTTCATGGCAGACCCTTCACCACCGGGACCACTACCAATCACGACCACATCAAAATGCTTTGCACTCATCGTTTCTCCGCTTCGCTATCGTGCTGACCGGCCACAGTCTAACACTTTTTCGCAGTGCAATATGGGTGATTGCAGGATTTTTGACACTCCGGCTCTGTCATCAGTCTCAGGTTGGGGTGTCAGCAAGCTTTATCTCTTGCTGTTGACAAAAATCGATAAAGCTGTCGATATCCATCGGTTTGGCAATCATATCGCCTTGTACGACATTGCAGGCATAGTGCTTAAGCAGTTCAAAAGTCGATTGCTCTTCAACACCTTCTGCCACCACTTTCAGACCAAGTTTTCTAGCCATATCGATGGTGCCTTCAACAATCACAGCATCGGTCTTTTCCCGGGTGATGTCCTTGACCAGCATCCGATCGATCTTGATCAGATCGATTGGCAGCTTTTTAATATAGGCGAGTGATGATTGACCGCTGCCGAAATCATCGATTGCCAGGGTGAAATTCGCCTTGCGCAGCTGTTTCAGCTTGCTGATTGTCTCTCCCAAGTCAGATAACAGTGCATTTTCAGTGATTTCGAGTAACAGATGTTTTGCTTCAATGCTGTAGCGTTCTATTGTGGTCTGGAGATCGGAGACGAAATTTCGATCGGCAAACTGCAGCGGACTGACATTGATTGAGATTTTAAACTGATCCGTCAGCAGACCTGAATCGGCCATTCTGTTGAGGTGTTGACAGACCAGATCCAACACCTGTTTGCCAAGTTCGATGATCAGACCGCTCTGCTCTGCATGCTCGATAAAGCTGTCAGGTGCCACCAGACCATCCTGCGGATGGTGCCAGCGGACCAGTGCTTCAGCGCCTATCACTGCTCCATCGATACTGATAAAAGGCTGATAGTGGATAACCAGACCATCATTCCTCAGGGCATTGCGTAAACCCTGTTCCAGGGTCATCAGCAGATGGGCCTGTTCCTGCATCTCGGGATCGTACAGGCTCATTGTATTACGGCCGATGGCTTTCGCCCGGTACATGGCAAAATCCGCCCGTTTCAGCAGGTCATCGGCGTTATCCCCATGCAGCGGAAACAGAGCAATTCCGAGACTTGCCGACATGTGGATCTCCCTGTCGCCAAGCAGAAATGGGCGTGCGAGGGTCTCCTGAACTTTTTTGATCGTCAGTTCGGCCAGCCTGAGAGCTTCACTCTCCTGGTCGGCCAGTTCCGGCATCAACAGCACGAATTCATCTCCACCGAGACGGGTGGCCGTATCCTCATCGCTTAGACAACTGTTCAATCGGAGTGCCATCTGTTTGAGCAGTTCATCGCCTTGCTGGTGACCCATGGAATCATTGAGGGTCTTGAAATTATCCAGATCCAGATAGATCAAAGCGCCGATATGGGCATGATGGATCGAGCGTGCAATATCCTTGCTCAGTCGTTCGGAAAGCAGACGTCGATTCGGCAGATTGGTGAGCGCATCATGGTAGGCGAGGTGCTCGATGATCTTACGGGAGTGGCGTTGCCTGATGTTCATCGCAAGTGATTCGGATAGATTCCGATTGATACTGATTGCACCTGAAGCCATCACGATCACATAGATACAGAGCATGAAGCCCAGGCCGAGATTGGCCGGCCCACCGAGGGTGAACAGTCTGATGATCAATGGGATGATTACCAGTAACATGTAACCCAGAGAGGCGGGTAGCAGGGCCGCTTGAGTTATCACACCGCCTGCGGCCATACCGATCAGACTGGCTATGATTATGGTTTGATGGAAAGACTGCTCTCCCAGAGGCACCAGTAGAAATGCAGCGGATCCCCAGATCGCGCCTGAAGCCAGCGTGCCTGCAATGGCTCGTTTTCGCCAGATCTTGAGGGAGCCCTCTGTGGATTTTCGTGCTTGATAGACGCGGTAGGTGTAGTATCGATAGAGGCTCAAACCCAACATGCCGGTAAACCAGCCAACGAGAATCTGCCACTGAATCACAGACCACTGGGCAATCACAATAACGGTGGTGTTGATCATGATCGCACCCAGCGAGGCGGGCAATCCGGTAAAAGACAACTCGACCTGGTTTTCCCTGAAACGGGCTGCAAAATCGGGCGGGTCGCTAAGAGACGGGTCGGTGTATTCGGTCATCTTTTGAGTTGCTTTATTTATACACAGCATCTGTTTGCTGAGTGTTGGCGATTTGTTTCCTACCGGGCAGGTGAACTGCACATTCCTGGCCTACCACGCCATGGATTCTGCAGCGTAAAGCGCTCCAGCTTGCGGATTGGCTGGATGTTACCCACGCCATAGCATGGTGTACCAGTGCCCTGATCCTGTATCTGTTAATGGTCCTTGTAATGGACCTGGCCTGGCTTAGAGGGGTGGTCCGTCCATCTTCTACAGTAACCCAAACGTCTTTGGGTGGTCGTCCGATGCCCGCTGGGGGCTGTTAACTGGCCTGAATCGGGCACGCAGATCGAACCTGGCGAGATAATGTCAGAAATTCCAGTATGATGATAGGGTATCTGCTCGATTTTTAGCGCCAGATGCGGAATATGGTTCGATGCCGAGGTGAGAGTCTGGTTGTGTAGTTGTCCGGCAGATCCACAAACTGGTCCGGGAAAGCTTCCATGGGACCAATGTAGTTGTCATATCTGTCTCCTAATTCGAGCAGTCGATCGATGCGCTCTGCGGGTTCGGGGTGTGTGCGCAATAGTGAAGGCTCCGGCCTGCGGTATCCCGGAAGAAGCAGGTTTTGCCAGATCCTGCCATTGGGATAGGCGATTTTATTCAAGGCCTGGGCCAATCCTGTCGGGTCTCCCGTCAATTCAGCGGCCAACAGGTCGGCATCGAATTCCCGTATTCTGGAGAGACCGAGCTGCATCACGGCACTTAGGCTTGGGGAGACAATCAGCAGCAGTACGCCCCACAGGGAGAAGGGGGTATAGCCAAGCAACAGCAAGGGAAATGAAGCCAGCAGTAAGATGATTCCCAAGCTGGACATCAGATGGGTCAGCCGGCTGATCAGATCGGCGATACTCATCAGTCGGATATCGTTGTTTGCAAGGTGGGCGGTTTCATGGGCCAGCACTGCGGTCAGTTCACGCATTGAGAGCAGTTGCAAAATTCCGTCGGTCAGGGCTATCGCG
>JAHRHW010000005.1 GCA_019100305.1 Candidatus Thiodiazotropha taylori
CTCGGGTTCTCCACATCCCCTTTGTAGCGCGGCAAAATGATCACATGCAGATGATCAATGCTTCTTCCCGCTTCCCGACCGTCGTTGTTACCGATCGTGTATGCATTCGGCTTATCTAACAAGAAGGGTAATTGTAAAACAGTTTCAATGTGATCCTTAGGGCGATTTTGGAGGTAACGTCGACTAAGCATGTTTTGATAAAGCTCTATCATGTCAGTTGATTCAATGACATTTTTCACACCCATAATCGCATCGAAATAGTCCTCATGCTCGTTATCATTGAGATGAAAAATAGAGGCGACATGCCTTCTTGGAATCACCAAGGCGTGACCGGGATTGACTGGATTCGTATCAAAGATACCAACGAAAGATCTGTTCTCAAAAATAAATGGGTCGGCTGTCTGATTCGTTACCTTGCAAAAGTAACAATTTTGTTCTGCTGAAACGGTCATAGAGAAATCTTTTATAATAATTCGATTGTTGGTTTTTCAGAATTCAAAGTATTGGCGCCAATTTAGCGGAAGATAACTTGAAAACTGTTAGTAATTCGATAGGCAATTTTATTTGATATCGATATATACTGTAAACACTTTATCCATCCACAACCCCACGTTATTCGACTGAAACAGCGCTATTCCAATCACTAGTCAACCAATTAGGCTCAACTATACCGCAGATAAGATAATTGGACGCTAACACAATTGTTGCACTGAACAAAATCAAGTCAGACAGCCTATAGCCTTGTACTAAAGAAGAGGACAGGAACAAAAGCCAAATCCTGGAGATAGGCGATCTTAGTTCCTATTTCAGGCTCTGTCGAGAATGATTACCTCAATCCCTGAGTATGACTTCACGGGTGACCTGATAAACACCAAATACAGTTCTACGGTATCCACAAACCCAATGCAGCCAACAATTTTGCTAGCTCAAAATACTGTGTGTTGTACTGAAATGGCATAAATAACCTTTATTCTTCCATTTGAATAAAAAATGTATTCCATGGTCGAATGAGCTCATGATAAAAGCTTATTCACAACGTCTCATGCCGCCCTACTCAGGATTCGTACAAATTGTCGAGTCTGAAACCGCAAGAGCCCTGACACTGGACGTTCGCAACTGGGAAATACACTTTCTCTACGATGCTGAAGTCAATTTGAACAAAGCTGGACAAACCGGGCGCAGGCGATTTATTCGGGTTCAGACTCTGGAGCATGAGGCGCTGTGCACGATCGCAGAGACAGGATCCTTGCATGGCACTGCCATAGACGAAAGGATTGTTCAACTGGCCGAGTTTCTTATTGATGCAGAGTACCCTTTTCCGTCTGATGATCTCTATGAATACTGGATTCTTGACCCGAAAGATGATTCGCCCTTAGCACTGGTTTTTAGCTGTAATACTCCTGATAATTTCAGTAATTTTCCAACCAAAACTGAGTGGAAAGCACTACCTGCTGCGGTGATCCCAATCGAGTATACGGAGGCGGAGAAACAGAACAATAATCCACCTGTAAACTATAGAGTTGAACAGATGGTGACCAAAACAGCCGGTTACTTTCCTAAAGCGAAGTGGTTCAAGCGGGGCAGTGACGAAGTAGACTATTTCCCACCCATGATGATCAGAGAGGAGTGGGGAGATGAGCAGAAAAACAATCTCTGTCAACGCTACATACAAAGACTGGCGCCACGTCTACTCATGTTGACCGGTTTAGAGCTCGAGTGCAGGAGGAAGTTGGAATCATCAGCCGGAAAGCATGCCTTGGAAGTAGAAAGATTCCATAAACTCTATCCTGAAATCGCGGATGAAAAGAGATTGAATACAATCCTGGTGGAAGCCCGAATCCGCAGATCGACGAACGGGGATTTATCTCAATCACAACGTTGATACGGCACTTTTTATATTTCGCTACGGGACTCCACACCCAAGGCTATGCACAAGGGCAACAACAGAGATAAAGCCGGAAATCTGCGGCATCATTCGACTCAATTCGAATTCCGCGGCTGGTGACCCATTCCTATCATGAACTGCTCCTCCCTTATTTTGAAGTAGTTACTCTCTCAATCAAAAATAACCGAAATTCTCAATCCTCCCCTATCTCTCCACCGGAGGCTCATTCAAGACACTAACCCAAAAATACTGTGTACTTGAAAATTCTATACGATCGTACTAATCTAACTCGTCATTAATACACAGTCAGAAAAGGAAAACGCCCATGCGAGTTCTGATAACCGGCGCTACCGGCTTTGTTGGAAGTCATTGCATCGAAGCTCTGGCAAAACACCAGGATCTGATAACCATCGCTGCCTGCCGCGATCCTTCCAGATTGCCGGGTGAATTCCGGGGGGAGTCCCGAATTGGCGACTTGCGCGACGTCCACTACCTCGAGAACCTGATGCATGGGGTCGATACAGTGGTCCACGCCGCTGCCTGGACTTCACTCTGGGGGCATCGCAAGCAATCCGATGAGTTGTTTCTCAAGCCATCCCTGGCTTTGATCGACTCAGCCCGCCGTCAGGGAGTAAAACGGTTTATCTTTATCAGTACCGTGAGTGCCGCAGCACCCGGGGCTGCATCTGATCCCATGAGCCCTGGTAGCAAGCGCACCTACTGGCCCCACGAGACAAATGTGGTGCGAATCGAGGATCGATTACGCGAGCTCTCCAGTGATAGTTTCTGTGCGATCAATCTGCGCCTGGGTCTGTTCGCCGGTTCCCGATATGCACTCGGCCTGTTGCCGATCCTGGTGCCACGCCTGAAGACCCACCTGGTTCCCTGGGTAAACGGCGGCAACACCGATATGACCATCACCGACGGTCGTGACATTGGCCAAGCCGTGGAACTCGCCTCCACCACCCCAGAGCTTAGCGGCTATCAATCCTTCAATATTCTCGGCCCGGAGGTTCCCCGGGTGCGGCAAGTGATCGACTATCTGCACCAGCAATATGGACTGCCAAGGCCGCATTTCAGTGTCTCCTTCCCGATCGCCTTTACCTTTGCCTGGTTCATGGAGAAATTAGATCCTCTGTTGCCCTGGGAGCCGCTAGTCACCCGTAGCATCATTCATCTGTTAGAGGAAACCAACGCCGACAATGAGCGCGCATCGAAGCTCCTAGGATACAGGCCAAAGCACCATTGGCAGGAAGCTATTGATATTCAGATGGCCGAGATGGCCAAACACCAGAGTGAGGCGATGTCGATGGCCAGGCCTCTTCCCGATGGTAGTGGCCAATGAAACTGACTCGACTCAAACCAGGCAGGAGAGCTCCGGCTTTCCAGACCCATGACTGGCAAGGCAACCCGATTGAACCTTTCGGTTCACACCCAGGCATGACTCTGCTCAGTTTTTATCGCTACGCCTCCTGTCCACTGTGCAATCTGCGGATCAGAGAGCTGATCACCAAACACCAGCAGTTTCTCGAAAGCGGTATCCGTATCCTGGCGGTATTCCAGTCACCACTGGAACGTATCGCACACTATGTGGGCACCCAGTCACCGCCTTTCCCGCTCATACCCGATCCGGATCTGAAACTCTATCGTCTGTATGGGGTGGAGAGTTCCTGGCGTGGATTCGCCCGTGCCTGGACTCTGGGAATACCCCAGGTCTACCGTGCGGTGGTGACAAACGGATTCCTACCCGGCACCATGGAAAATGAGATACATCGCCTACCCGCCGATTTTCTCATAGATCGTAACGGTCGCTTGATCGAAGTCTACTACGGGCGGGATATTGGGGATCACATACCACTGGAGCATCTGTTTTCCCATTCTTTGAATCCAACTTTAAAGATGGAGCGTATAAGTAACCGGACATAAGTGTCGGCTTGGGTTTTGTTGTACTCAAAGGCCGATATGACAATAAACTGGATGACACATCGAAATTGAAAAACTGTCCAAACGAAGTATCACATGGAGTAATTAACAATGAAAAAAAAGGCCAATAACCTGTCCCTCATGATTTTAGTCATATCACTTCTCTGGCTACCGGTTTGCTATTCACAACAGGCTGGCCCGGAGGAGATCTACCATCAGTACCGCAAGTCCTTGTCATCAAGCAGCGACTTTGACTCTCTTACCGGCCTGCTCTCAAACCGTACTCTGAAGGCGAGTTATCAATATATCGAGAAACTCAAATCGAGGGGAATCTCTGAGGCGGAAGCCAAGTCCACTCTGTTTAGAGGCCGACAACGGGCCTTTAAGTACGAAAAGAGTCGAAAAAAGACAGACTTCCATCAATCGGATACGAAGGCTGTTATCACCTTTGTCGTTGAAGACGAAAACATCCCGAACCATTTCAGCAACAAACCTTCTGTGGATTCCGTTACCACTATTGAGAAGACCATTGAAGAAGTCCATCTAGTTAATGAAAATGGCTGGAAGCTGGATCGCAGAGTAATAAAACCCTTTAAATAATAGTACTCTACGTAGTTAATAGATACATATGCATTGGGTATGTTTAGGTTGAAAAGGTACTAAAATGAAACAGACGCTTATGGCGACCGTGATTTCGCTGCTGATCTCTATACCGGCTCATGCCGGCCCCGACTACGACTATTTCTCCCATGTACTGCAGTTGGAGAGTCGCTGGGCCAGGCTTTCGACAAAAACAATAGAAAACTATCAGCTTTACCTGGAAAAGAAAGGTCTGTACAAAAACCTCACTACCGAGGCAAAGAGCGGACTCAGAGAAGAGATTGAAGCGCTACTCAAGAGTCGCCTGACCTGGGACAAAGTTGGAGAGCGGGTCGTCGCAACGATAATATCTGCTTGCAGTGATGAAACACTAAGAGAATTTGCCAAGGTCTACCGGAACAGCGGAACCGAAACCGCAGTTTCGGCAGCTTCGAAGTACCTGGATTGTGCGACCGAAGGTGTGAGCCGAACCATACCCATCTTTCAAATGGAGTTTAAAGAGGCGGCCCCTTCACTTTCGCGCATTGCAAAAAAATACCGCAGCAAATAACCTGATATAAAAGTCACACTATGCATAGACCACAGCTTAATCGAGAGGCCATGAAGCAAGTACCGATATAATTACCAACCGATCCACATGCTGACAACCTCTACAATGAGAGAGATGCCACATCCTGACGCGATAAATGGCACAACCTTTCGGTGACAACGGGACTTGGTGACGATCCCACCTCCCATAGGTACAGATCATGAAAACAGATCAGAAGAGAGCGGTAAAACAGCCCACACGTTTAGGCATTATTGACGCGGCCCGAAGCCACATCTACCACAAAGGCTTTGGTGCAACCTCCTACGCAAATATCGCACAGCAAACGAAACTACAAAAAGGCAATATTCAGTACCATTTCAAATCCAAGGATGAATTGCTACAAGCCGTTATCGAGCAACAGGTTGAGGGTATCAGAGAACAGCTCGAGAGCTGGTCACTCGACTGCGGCACCACCTACGACTGCGTGGAGCGGTTCATCGCGATGGTTGATGACAATGCGGACAACCTCGCCCGGTACGGCTGTCCCATGGGTACCCTGAACAGTGAACTTGGCAAGGATCATCGTAAACAGCAGCACCAGGCAAGGGCCATGTTCGAACTTTACCTGCGCTGGCTGGAAGCACGCTTTAGCGCTATCCTGCCGCGAGAATCAGCACGGGCGCGTGCAGAGCAACTGATGGTGATGGCCCAGGGAGCAAGTCTCATGGCGCATATCCATGAAGATCCGGAGATTGTCCGACGGCAATCAACCGTGATGCGTGAATGGCTGACCGAAGTATGCACCAACACCTAGGACTTGTAAGGCACATGGATAATAGTATGGACACAGATATAACAATTCATACGGCCACTGTCAACGATGTGCAGAAAGTGGCCATGTTAGTGGATGAGTTGCTGACTGAAATCACCCACGCCATTGGCGTTCAAGCATTCAATTATGACCTTGAAGTGACATCTTTAAAACTCAAGGATCTTATCGAGCAGAAAAATTATTTTGTGTTCGTTGCACGTAACGAGCAGAGTGAAAGTATTGGACTACTAACGCTGTATGAAAGTTACGCACTCTATGCTGGAGGCACCTTCGGCACTATACCGGAGCTCTATGTACGACCTGACTACCGTTCGAACAAGGTTGGACTACGGCTACTATCACACGCAAAAGAATTCGCCGATTCTAAAGGCTGGAGTCGCCTGGAGGTCACAACACCCCCGCTTCCACAGTTTGACAAAACCCTGGCTTTCTATGTACGTGAAGGTTTCTCGATAACTGGAGGTAGAAAACTGAAAATGGATCTGTGAACCCGTATATCAGGTTCTTGATTTTTTTAGTTAGTTCGGAATGGCAAAGCCAACGGATATATCTCCCAGGTTCACCCAGCAAACTACGCCACAGTGCCATAATCATAGGACACCGGTTTTTCCCAACTCACCAGGTGCCCTATGTTAATCAAAAAGCCGATTCAGAATCAGGTTGAACTGATATTGTTCTCACAATAGCGTTCAACATCCGCTGCTGTAATCGCACTCATATTGAAGATCCCGCGTGCTGTTACCGAAGGAATCACAATGTGAGCCGGCTTGCTGATGCCATTCAGGAACGGCCCAACCAAGAGCGCATCGGTCAGCGAACGGATCAATCCAAGTGCGATATTTGCTGCATCGAGGTTCGGCATGATCAACAAATTGGCTGCACCCGTCAGATTGGCACCCGGTAAGATACGTTTGCGAAGCTCCTCATTCATCGCCGTCAAAGCATGCATTTCACCATCGACTTCCACATCCGGATGTTTTTCTCTCAGAATTTTGGCCGCCTCTCGCATCTTGTGCGCAGAACCACCGCGTGAAGATCCAAAATTAGAGTGTGACAGCAGCGCCACCTTCGGTTCGATACCGAAATGACGCACAAATTCAATCCCCGATTCTGTAATGGACACAAGTTCTTCAGCATCAGGATCAAGATTGAGGAATGCATCGGCCAGGAACAGCGGACCACTGGGTAGCAGCAATGCGCATACAGTAGATGCACGCCGGTTATTTGTATCGGTACCCAACACCTTGTGAATCGTTTTGAAATGGCTATCAAAGCGGCGGACTTTACCGCAGATCATCCCCTCTGCTTCACCCATCGAAACCATTACCGAGGCCAGAGCAGTAGGATTGTTTCGGATCTCGTTGCGTGCCGCCTCCACGTCCACGCCATTTCGCCCGACTCGATCATGATAATGTTGCCAATAGCGATCATGCTGATCGCAATCATTGGGATCGAATACCATCACATCCTCACCAAGAGTAAAGCGTAATCCGAGGCGGTTCATCTTCTGCTTCACGATATCGGGACGCGCAATCAGGATTGGTGTGGCAACACCCTCATCGACAATAGCTTGCATCGACATCAAGACATCATCGTTCTCTCCTTCGGCATAGACCAGTCGACGCTTGGGTCCCTTTTTGGCGGCTTCGATCATGGGTTGCATGAATAAACCGGAGGCATTCACAAACTCATGCAACGATTTGCGATAAGCATCCAAATCCTCGATCGGTCGGGTCGCTACACCGCTCTCCATGGCCGCACGAACCACCGCAACCGGCACTTCTTCAATCAAGCGGGGATCGAAAGGCTTTGGAATAAGATAATCGGGACCAAACTTGAGTTCTTCTCCTAAGTAGGCTTCGGCAACCACATCCGTTGCCTCTTTCATCGCCAGGTCGGCTATCGACTTGACACAAGCCTGCTTCATCTCCTCGTTGATCGTTTTCGCACCACAATCCAGTGCACCACGGAAAATGAAAGGGAAACAAAGCACATTGTTGACCTGATTCGGGTAGTCCGACCGTCCGGTGGCGAGGATCGCGTCAGGGCGAACTTCCCTGGCCAGTTCCGGCCGGATCTCAGGCTCCGGGTTGGCCATGGCCAGAATCAATGGGCGCTCGGCCATCTTTTTTACCATCTCCTGAGTCAGAACTCCCGGCCCGGATAGCCCCATGAACAGATCAGCGCCATCGATCGCATCATCCAGCGTCCGCATCTCTGTCTCACGGGCATATTTCTCTTTCCAGGGGTTCATGCCTGACTCCCTCCCCTGGTAAATGACACCACTGCGGTCGATCAAGGTAACGTGATCTTTCTGCAAGCCCATGCTGACCAACAGGTCAACACAGGCAATACTGGCAGCACCACTGCCAGAAACCACCAGTTTGATCTCTTCGATCTTCTTGCCTACCAGTCGTAGACCGTTGTATACCGCAGCAGCAGCAACAATCGCGGTACCATGCTGGTCATCGTGAAAAACCGGAATACTCATCCGTTCACGCAACTTTTGCTCCACCAGGAAGCACTCCGGCGCTTTAATATCTTCAAGGTTAATACCGCCGAAGGTTGGCTCAAGGGCCGCAACAATATCAACCAGTCGGTCTACGTCACTCTCGTCGACCTCGATGTCGAATACATCGATATTGGCAAACTTTTTGAACAGTACCGCCTTACCTTCCATCACCGGTTTGGATGCCAACGGACCGATGTTGCCCAAGCCCAGCACCGCAGTACCGTTGGATACAACACCCACCAGATTTCCACGCGCGGTCATCTTCGCAGCCTGACTCTCATCCTCGACAATCGCCTCACAGGCATAAGCCACGCCCGGTGAGTAGGCTCTTGAGAGATCACGCTTGTTGGAAAGCGGTTTGGTCGCCTGTATTGCCAGCTTTCCAGGCACCGGACTGACATGGTATCTCAGTGCACTTTCTTTAAAATTTTCAGACATTCAGAGTTTTCCCGATGAAATGGATGTTCAGATAACGAAATAGTATAACTGGCCTAACGCTTGTTGTATCGCCGAATAGACTCCAGAGATGAGGCTTCAGGTAAGCATTCAGACAAAGAAGCCCCGGTAAATCTGCCAACCGCTCCAGCTAACGTGTTGGGCGGTTTCTGCGGACGGATTTCAAATAACCTGATGAGAAACTACAGAAAAAGAGCGTCCGAAACAGCGATGAAGCATGGAACTGATTGATTTCCTCACTCAATCTTTGATCGGATAGAACCCGTTGTCGTTGAGATGAATAACAAAACACACTTATAAAGTTGGTATTTTTCCTTGTACTTCAAAATGAGGGGGGCGCTTTACGAGATAGAAACCCATGGTGAACAATAGATCATCCGGAAGTCGTCATTTTTTCTGTAATTTCCACAATTTTTTGTATAGTTAATAACAAACACTATAAGAATTGGGGGGACGGGAATCGTGCGACTCATTCGGGATCACATCGGAAACAAGATTCTGGGTGTGGTTGGGGTATCCGCTTTGGTCAGCCTTCTCGGCATGGTGCTGTTCTACACCTGGAGCGAGAAACAGAGCATTCTCGAACAGTACACCAAGGGGCGCCAGGAGCTGTTGAACAGCGTTGACAGGGGCCTCCACTTCATCATGATCACCGGCTCCGCTGATGCGGCCGAGAAGTATGCCCGCCAATTGTTGGAAGCTCCGGATGTCACTGAGTTTTTAATTCTCCGAACAGACGGCAAGCAGGCCTTCCTCGATAACAACACCATTCACCAGGTGAACTGGAGCAAGGGTGAGGAGCTGTTCAACCCCAGGGATGAGGAAACCGAGCGACAGGTAATCGCCCCGGAAATCCCTGAATTCCGCAGGACAGTTCAGGAAGAACAGACCGTTCTATACAATGAGCAAGCAAGCAATGGGGAACCCTTGATAACCTTTCTGAAACCACTCGTCAATGACGAGGAGTGCCATCGCTGCCATGAACAGGGGGATCAAGTACTTGGTGTCATCAAACTGACCTCCTCCCTGCAGGCCACCCATGACGAAATAGAGAAGACCTGGCAAACCGCTTTAGTCGTCCTCGGAATTTTTCTACTGATTATGCTGCTGATTACTGCGGCACTGATGCGCCGAACCATCATTGTACCGGTCCAGTCGGTGACCAACGCCATGAGGCAGGTTGAAGAGGGTGATTTTACCCAACAGGTGCCTGTACTTGGCAATGATGAACTCGGCCGCATGGCACGCAGCTTCAACAGCATGATCGAGAGACTGTTACAGACCTATACCGGCCTGCAACGGGAACAGGATAAGCTCACCACCATCATCCTCAGCTCCAGCGAGGGAATCGTTGTCACTGACCACAACGACCACGTCGTGCTGGTCAATCCGGCAGCCGAGCGGCTGCTCGGTAAAAGTATGGGACAAATCATTCGGGAGGGCTTCAAACATCTTGCGGATCAACCCGACGTGCTGCAACAGCTAATGGACGGTAAGGTCGAGGATAGCCAAATCCTCAAATTCAACGACCGGTTACTGCAGATCTACGCGGCCCGTATACGCCGTAGCGACGGTGAACCCATTGGCTCTGCTGCCCTGATACAGGACGTAACAGAGCAAAAGCGCCTGGAATCCGAACTTCGTCAACTCTCCTTCAATGACCAGTTGACCGGCCTCTACAACCGGCGCAGCCTGGAAAAAACCCTGAAGAAGCAGTTGCACCTGGCGAACCGGCACCATTCCCCGTTGGCCATTGTCTTGTTTGATGTGGACCACTTCAAGCATTTCAACGACACCTATGGCCACGACCAAGGCGACAGGGTTTTGTCCAACCTGGGTGGTCTCTGTATTAACACCTGCCGTGAAACCGACCATCCCTGCCGTTATGGCGGTGAGGAGTTCTGCATCATTCTGCCACACACCAATCATGAGGGAGCCATGGTGTTTGCCGAGAAGTTGCGGCGGCGGGTGGAACAGGCCCGGGTTGACGAACTGCAGGTCACCATCAGTCTGGGTGTTGCCTGCACTGTAGGCCAAAAACCCATCCACGACCTCAATATTTTCATTAAACAGGCCGACCAGGCGCTCTATGAGGCGAAAAACCAGGGGCGTAATCGTGCTGTCTTGGCATTCTCGAGAGATAGCAATCAGAAACCGGATGATGGAGACGAAACATGACGGGTTGGATCAAACTGAGCGCAACAGCCATGATCTGCATTGGACTGCTTATACAGACTATTGCAGTCGCCACTTCCGAGCACGAAGACGAGGAGTATTATCTGGCACTGGGAGGGCGTGCCTACGACAACTGGATGAATCTGATTGATAAGAAAGAACGGAAGCAGCGCGGCCTGAACATTAAGGAGTTCCACCACAACCATCCCCTCTACCCGGCTACTGGCAAGAAACGGGGACTGACCACCTGGCGTTGCAAGGAGTGCCACGGCTGGGACTACCTTGGCAACCGGGGAGCCTATGGCTCTGGCTCTCATTACACAGGCATTAAGGGTATACGAGACATGCAGGGGGCAAATCTCGACCGTATCACTGCGATCATCCGTGGTGACAATCATGGTTACGATCAGCGCATGATTGACGATGAAACCTTATCCGCCCTGGCACTGTTCATCAGCCGCGGTCAAGTGGATATGAACGCCTACATTGACCGTGATACAGGAAAGGCCAAGGGAACACCGGAAAAGGGCAAACCTCTGTACAACTCCCTTTGTGCCATCTGTCATGGCACCAAGGGTAGAAAGATCAATTTCAAGACAATCAACAAGCCCGAGTTCGTCGGAACCGTGGCCAACAGGAATCCGTGGGAAGTGTTACACAAGATACGTAACGGCCACCCTGGTGAACAGATGATCTCGGTACTCGCACTCAATATCCAACAGCAAGTGGATATCCTCAGATACTCTCAGGAGTTACCACAACAGTGAATACTTCGGGGCAATATTCCTATATATAAATCCTGCTTTGCACCTCCAGCACTATCATTAGCGCTTACCAGGGACACTTTGAAATATTCAATCAAAACACCGATCCATTAGGGATAATGCAAAAAGCGGATATGGCACGCAAACAGCGCTCCTGCCCCACTCCGCAACTGTGCCATGAACACCGGATTATCTCTCGGTAATCCGAAACAGAGGCGTTTGCTCAGACGGACGGCTTGGGCGACTACCAGCAACTCTTTCCCGACTAGCAACCCTGCACGTCCATTTGGATCATGACAATTGCATGGAAAACGTTGTGTTAAGGGGACCTGTCGAGCGGGTTCAGGCATTCGCCAATGCCACCATCGCTCAGCCCGGCGTCCGACATGGAAATCTCTATATGGTGCCAGCAAAAATTGCTGCGCAGACGCACCGGCACGGATCAGATTCGCAAGCATGTCGGCACATGCACGTCCAGCCGAGTTCCTAATGAGTCGAGAAACAAATCTGCACGTCACAGCAAATAGATGGTATTTGGCTCCCCCTGCAAACTGCATGGGGGGCAGATCTGAAACCTTATCCCTACCCGGATGCTGCAGTCTCAAGTAAGTAGATGCCGAACAAACCCTCTTCTGCCAACCAGTGGCGCCCCGTAACCATGCCGGCCTTTGATGCCAGGTTCAGAAACTCCTCCGGTTCGTATTTATAGGAGTTTTCCGTATGCATCGGACGACACAAAGCTTCAGTGCGTGTCTGCACTTCGAGGAAGCGGTTGATCAACTTCTCGCGTGCAGGGATTTCTTTGTCTACTGCTGTTTGCATGTCAACTCCTTTAGGGCCTGTTAACCTGAACTTACTTCATCAGCGCAGCGCCATGGCCCTGTACCTGTTGCAGGAACTCAAGCAGCATGTCCTGGGGATCGTTCACCTCCAACAATCTGGCATATGGCAGAATCGCTCCGATCCAGCCTTCGCTATGCCAATAGGCACCTTGTGGCAGTACCAGGCCAGACCAGTTCTCAGGCATGGGATAAGCCGTGACATAAAAATAAGCTTCATCAATTGAAGCATCACCGCTGACGAAGCCAAAGTTCATCTGCTCATCCGCATTCTCCTCGTCGGCCGGGTCCACGCCGGGCACCAGCCTGCCGGAAAACCAGTTCATCGCAATATCGAGGTGATGGGGAAACAGCTGTACCGGACTGGTTTCCTGGCGTAGAGCGCCTTTGAATGTCCTGAACACCACATCAATCCAACTGAGGGCACGGCGAAAATCATCCGCAGCATCCGCATCATAAGTCAGTATGTTTTCATCATCAAAAGTGCTCAGCGGCTGCTCATCGAGATCAATGCCCTGAGTGGCGAGCAGTTGTGTGATCTGCTGTCGCATTCCGGCGGCACTGTTTCCCTTGAGGGGTATACTGCAATTCCATCCGGTATCACTGTAAATCGATAACTGATGTGAAATAAGATCGAGTTGCATCTCCAGATTCCGGCCATTTACTGGAAAAGGCGTGGTTGTCAGTCCATGTGCATTCACTGTCAGGGTGATATGCCACCAATGTTTTGCCTTGGGCATGTAAAAGCCGCGTATCTTGCCCATGGTGCGGGCGTACTGATGAATGGCATCACGGGTTTGTAGCCAGTCCACGAGATTTAATGAGGGCAGAGTTACTGACACGGTAAACTCCTTTTTTATGATTGATGATTGGGTATTTATCTACGCAATGCAGACGAAAATTAAGCGCTGACTGCAGCACGTCCATATGAATCCTCTTGGATGAAATCTATTTCAAAATGCAGCTGTGTAAAAAGCGTCGCCATGGAAAGAGTCATGACCATCGGGACTGAAATTAACAGTATGGGGAGTAACCAATATTCAATCATCCCGGTCACGAAGTATCCTCCATTTTCTTGAAGGTGGAGGATAGTCGCAACGGCATCGCCTCGACACTGGCCTGCTCCGATGAAATGTCATCACCGCGACGCTGGCAGACTTTCAACACCTTGGCATACAGGCTAACCCCCGGCAATGCCGTCAGGCCATGCAGGATGATGCTGAAAAACACCGTGACAATCACCGTATCGAACACCAACGTCTGATTCAGTAGTTGAGCATGCTCAAGCACCAACAGGACAAACAGAATCGATGCCAGACCACGCGGCCCGAACCAACCCAAAAAAAGTCCGGTCTCCCAGCGCAGGTGTTTACCCAGCAAAGAGACAAACACCGGCAGCATGCGAATCACCGTCAGGCTTAACAGAGCGTAAACCACCATTTCACCACTGATACGCGGCCAGACCTGCGGCAACAAGGCCACACCGAACAGAAAGAAAATCACCAGGTTCAATAACTGGCCTTCGGATTCGGCAAACTCGTAAATCTCCTCATTGACATGTTTGAGCGTATTACCGGTCGCCACACCAGCAATAAAGGCGGCGATAAAACCATTGCCGCCGACCAGGTCTGCCGCCAGGTAGGCGATAAACGCCATGCTCAACAGATAAATATTGCAAAATTCATGGGTCAGAAAGCGTTTTTCGATCGCCCTGTTGATGGCTTTGGAACCCGACCAGCCAACAAGCGCGCCAACCAGCGGCCCGAACGTGAGTTGCAGCAACAAAAAATTCAGCCAATCGGTCTCTTCTCCACTACCATGACTGCCTGCGGCAAATGAAATCACAAACAACAGGGCTGGCAATGCAATGCCGTCGTTGAGGCCGCTCTCCACATTAAGCGACTGACGTATGCGTTCCGGCACTTTGGGACTGCTGACCACCGCCTGTCCCAAGGCCGCATCGGTCGGCGCCAGGATGACCGCCAGCACCAGCGCCTCAAGCAGCAGCAGTTGTGGCATCACGGCCAGCGCCAGCGCCGTACCCAGGCCGATGGTCAAGGGCATGCCGACCAGCAGCAGGCGCATCGGCACATCATGGTCCGACCACAGGCTGTTGAGTTTGATGCGCGCCGCATCGGTAAACAAAACCAGAATCAGTGTGATCTCGGCAATGGTGTGAATCACCGCATTGTCCAGTCCGAGATTGATCCAACCGAGCGCAATCGGACTGAGCAGCAGGCCAAGGGCGGTAAAGGTCATCGGCGGTGTCAGGCTGCCGCGACTGATCGGCCCGGAAAAGAGTGCGAACAAGGCAATGCCGAGCAACACCAGTAACAGGCTGGCTTCACTCATGGCTCAGACCAGTTCCGCATCGGTCAACACTTCCACCAGGGCCGGTCCCGGGTGAGCTAGTGCCTCCTTGAGCGCGCCCTCCAGATCGGTGGCATCGGTCACGCGTAGGCCTTTGGCGCCGCAAAGTACTGCATACTCGGCAAAGTTGGGGTTGTGCAGACTGGTCTGCCAGACCTCCCAGTTACCGGCACGTTGCTCCTTGCTGATCTTGCCCAGTTCACCGTTATTCATGAGCACATGAGTGATGTTCATGCCATATTTGACTGCGGTGTTGATCTCCGCCAGATACTGACCAAAACCGCCATCACCAGAGACCGAAATCACCTGGCGGCCTTTGAAGCGCGGATCATCTTCCTGGGTCGCGGCCCAGGCGCCCATGGCCGCCGGGAAAGAGAAACCGATGGAGCCGAGATAACCCGACATCAGTACTGAATGTTCTTTACACTCGAAATAACGACCGAACGCGTAAGTGTTGTTGCCAACATCCACGGCAATGATGGCATCGCTGTCGGCACTCCTGGCGAGCTTATCAAACAGGATGGCGGAATTGATGCCTTTACCGCGGTCATCCAGGGTACGACGCTGTTTCTCCTCGCGCCAGATGGCCCAGCGTGCGGCGACATCATCGGTCTGGTTCTCGCTACCGCTATAACCGGCCAGCGCCTCAGACAAAAGTCTCGCGGTCACACCAATCTCACCCCATACCGGCACATCGATGGCATGGAACTTGGCCAGTGTCATGAGATCGTAATCCACCTGGATGGTCGGACGTTTTTGCGTGATGCCCGTATGGTTGGAAAAACTCGCACCAAACACCAGCAGGCTGTCGGATTCATTCATAAGCCAGCTCGCGATCGGTGTACCGCTGCGGCCCAGTACACCGCCGGCCAAAGGATGACTGTCAGCGATCTGACCCTTGCCTTTGAAGGTGGTGATGACCGGCGCCTTGAGCTGTTCGGCCAGGGCAACCACAGCATCCATCTGGAAACGCGCACCATGCCCAACCACAATGACCGGCCTTTTGCTGTTGGACAACAGCTCCACCGCAGCCTGCAGGGCATCCGCCGGTGGTGAGATTTCGCGTGAGGGCAAACGACCTTCGGCTGTGCCAGCCGGTGGCGGGTTGTCCAGTTCACGCTTGGGCACTTCATCAGGGAAAATCAGGTGCGACACGCCACTGTTGAGAATGGCGCTTTTACAGGCCAGGTTCATGAGTTCAGTATGTTTGCTGTCATGCAGAACCGTTTGTGACCACTGCGCCACGCTACCGAATGCCCCCACCTGGTCAATCTCCTGGAACGCACCCGGACCCAGCACCTGGGTCTCGACCTGGCCGGTCAATGCCAGTGCCGGAGCGCGATCCACATTGGCATCCCACAGTCCGGTGAGTAAATTGGTGGCCCCGGGACCGGCAATCGCCAGACAGGCAGCCGGACGGCCGGTCAGTTTGCCATAAGCCGAACACGCAAATGCGGCAGCGCCTTCGTGGCGGATACCGTAGTAACTCAGGCGACCGGCCTTCTCCTGGATGCGCAGGGCATCGGCCACGCCCAGATTGGAATGGCCCACCATACCGAACACCTGCTTGACACCCCAGTTGGTCATGGTTTCCATCATCAGATCGCCAACGGTACCGATGTGGGTCTCTTCAGGCGCCAGACCGACATAGATGCCGTCGTCGCGAATTTCCACCGGAAAGGTCTCCACGCCGTCGTCAAAACCCGGTGCCTTGCCCGTGACTGGATGATAATCCCAGCCATGCCAGGGACAACGCAGCAGACCGTTTTCGATACTACCCTCGCCCAGCGGGCCACCCTGGTGCGGACATTTGTTGTCGAGCGCGCCATATTGCCCATCGTGGTGACTCATGCATAGGGTTTTTTTCTTGCAGGTGACCGATGTGACCCGGCCTTCCGGCAATTCGTCCTTGTTCAGCACCTTGTGCCAAACGAGATCTTGATCCGCCATCTGTATTGCTCCTTTGGTTGGTTTTTCCAATCGTCAGTCCAGCTTCACACCTGCGTATTCAATGCCGGTCAGATGCGCCATCTCCCGGTCAAATGTGCTCAGATCATCAATGCAGAACTTATTCAGATGATCATGGCCGCAGGCGCGCGCCATCACCTGCATGAGCTCGGTTGAAGCGCGGAAAAAATTATTCAGCTGGTTGGCCCCTTTTTCGATTTTCAGCCGTTTGCGCAACTCCGGTTTCTGGGTGGCGATACCGACCGGACAGTTATTGGTATGGCAGGCGCGCATACCCAGACAGCCAATCGCCTGAATCGCCGAGTTGGACACGGCAATGGCGTCCGCTCCCAAAGCCATCGCCTTGATGAAGTCTGCCGGCAGGCGCAGGCCGCCGGTAATCACCAGCGACACATCGTTGCGGCCTTTTTTATCAAGGTAACGACGCGCACGTGCCAGCGCTGGAATGGTCGGCACGGAAATATTGTCACGAAAAATCAATGGCGCGGCCCCTGTGCCGCCACCACGTCCATCCAGAATGATGTAGTCCACACCGATCTGCAGTGCCGCCTCGATGTCACGTTCGATGTGCTGGGCCGACAGTTTCACGCCGATCGGAATGCCGCCGGTACTTTCCCGCACTTGCGCGGCGAAACGGCGATATTCGTCGAGGTTGTCCCAGTCCGGAAAACGCGCCGGCGAAATCGCGGACTCACCTTCTTTGAGACCACGCACTTCGGCAATCTTGCCCTTGACCTTGTTACCGGGCAGATGCCCACCGGTACCGGTTTTGGCGCCCTGGCCACATTTGAAATGGAACGCCTGGCACTGTTTGACCTTATCCATGGAGTAACCGAAACGCGCCGAGGCCAGTTCATACAGATAGTGGCTGTTGGCCTGTTGCTCGTCGGGCAGCATGCCGCCTTCCCCGGAACAGATACCGGTACCGGCCATTTCAGCTCCCATCGCCAAAGCCACCTTGGCCTCTTCCGACAAGGCGCCGAAACTCATGTCCGATACAAACAAGGGCCGATCCAGTTTCAGCGGTTTTTCCGCATTCGGACCAATCACAACTTCAGTGCCGACCGGATCGTCATCGAGCATCGGCACCTTGTGCAGTTGCGCGGTGAGAATCTGAATCTCCTCCCACTTAGGCAACAGGTCGCGCGGCACACCCATGGCAGCGACACGGCCGTGATGACCAACCTTGGAAAGGCCGTGTTCGGCCAGATGCTGGATGTATTTGGTATGCGGCTCTTCTGGCGCACCGTGAATGTCCTGATAGAGTCCCTGGTAGGCTTCACGGTTATATGGCTGCGGATTGGTTTGCGTCCATTCGCGGATTTCGTCTTCATCCACCCAGACCTGACCAGCTTCGATCCAGGCATTGAAGCGGTGCAGCTTTTCCGATGGGTTGTAAGAGCTGACCCCGGTTTTGTATTCGTAGTCCCAATCATGCAGTCCGCAGACAATATTGCTGCCTTCGATGCGGCCGTCTGACATCAGTGCACCACGGTGCGCGCAACGGCCGTAGAGCACTGAGACCTGCTCCTCATCAGGCCAGCGCACGATCACCAGATCCACATCGGCCACCAAAGCATAAGCCGGTTTCTCCAGCTCCAGTTCAGACCACTGGGCAATTGGGATTTTGTTCATGTAAAGGTCCTCTTTTTTTGAATTATTAATGCAGATACAACGTAATACGTAATAGGCGTGGAAATGGTTTTTTTATTTTTGACTCTATAGTGAAGCCATCAATTGATTATTATAGATAGGATCTTAGGTTGGCTTTATATGATATATTCTCAGTGGCAATTTCTACAGAAAATATCGATACCCATCGTCCACTTTATTTAACCAAACGTACATTTAATCAATATGGAAATGCATGATCCCAATAACGACATCAAAGATGATGCATTGACTCACTTTCTGACCAGGACACACCTGCAGGCACGAATTTTCATGCACCGCAGCTACTGTGAAGAGTGGGCCATCGATATTGCAGGCACCGGTCAGGTTCCCTTCTATCTGGTGGACAATGGTCAGGCATGGATACACATGGATGGCATAGAACCCCGCTTAATACAGGCAGGCGATCTGGTCATGTTTCCGCATGATTCTCACCATGTACTTGCCAACAGTCGAAAACCACAGGACAGGGAAAACATCAACCAACCAAAAGATTGTGTAAAACAAGAAGGTTTGACCAGCGTTTTATGCGGCTTCTATGAATTTGAATCGGCTACCGCTCAGTTGTTATTAAATGATATGCCCGATATCGTTCAGCTCAGTGATGCCCGCAATAATCCAACCACTGACGGCATCGCCAATATCCTAGACACGATCCTTATTGAACTAAAGAACAACAATCCTGGGCGAAATATTGCACTTCGTGACCTGGCACGCCTGCTGTTGCTGCACTTGCTGCGCAACTGTTTTTCCGCCAATCTGTCACAGGGTTACCTCAAGGCATTGATCACTCCGCAAATTGGCCACGCCCTGCAATTGATCCACACTCGATTCAATGAGGAGTGGACCCTGGATGAGCTAGCCCACACAATTGGTATGAGCCGTACAGCCTTCGCCCAGAAGTTTCATGAATACGTGGGGATACCACCAGCCAAATACCTGACTTCATGGCGCATGCAGGAAGCCACCACCCTGCTGAAGAACAGCACGCTCAATATCGAGAAAATTGCCGAAAAATGTGGCTACCAATCAGCGGCCTCTTTTAGAAAAGCCTATAAAAGCCACACAGGGAATACTCCCAGGCATATCCGCAGCATAAGCCGGGAATCATTAATCAGTCGCGCCCGACGGAAAATCCTGAGCTCCGCCCCTCCATCGAATCAGTAATGATTTTCATTCAGGCTGCATAAGCAGCAAGGTCTGTCCGTTAGGATCACGCATCAAATGTTCTTCAATAACGTCGAGCCCTTATACTCGCAAGATCTTGGAAGATATCACCATAATCCTTCTCACGTGGCCGTACTACTGCTTTTTGCGCTTTTTTTGGAGTAAATACCATATGGTGTTCACAGTCCCTCCCGGTGTGGGTCAGACTATGTGGAGGCATAGGATTCTTCTTCGTTACGTCCTGTTCGAAAATCGACGGCTATTCAGACCAATGCCTGGATCAAACCGAAGCGAGCCCTTCATCATATCCGGGGGGGGTTAAGCTATGATCACCTACCCGCACCGCAGGCCTGTGATATTCAGGCTAGAATCGGACAATTTGTCATAGAAACAGGTATTTATTAAATAATCAGGGGAGAGACATGAGGTGTGGATTATTGACCTGAAGCAATTCCCCCTGATAACAAACAGCAGTTTCTGAATTTTCTGATAGTCTTAATTACATACACCTTGGTCCATTTTTTTTGAAGCAATTGCTGGAGGGAGATAGGGTATGGCAGATCAAAACCCGCCAAAACCTGTTGTGCCGAATGAAACCATCTACCGCTGGCATAAAATAGTCGGTCTTGCATTGGCAAAAATGCATACGCCTGTCGCTGTCATTACCCAAAGGCAGGATGAGACCTTCACCATCTTCTATACACATGTCACAGATGATAATCCGTTTAAAACGGGTGATCGGATCGCACTTGAGGGCAGTTTCACCGACTGGGTAATCAAAAATGATTCTGCATTGCATGTCAAAGACGCCTCTCAGGATGAGAAATGGAAGCACCACCGCCTGATTGACAAGGGCTTGGTGTATTACCTGGGTTATCCACTGCACTGGCCGGATGGCGAAATCTTCGGAACCATCGCTGTTTATGACTACAGGGCGAATGAACAAGCGGATAAGCACCAGGATCTGTTGGCCGAATTTTGCCATGAAATCGAGCAGGACCTACTGATTCTAATACAACAGCAGGCACTGCGGGTCGAAATCGAGAATAGGAGACGGGCGGAAAACAGGCTGTCCAATTTAACACCCAAGGAGTTTCATGCGCTCTGGCACGCTGCCCAGTCCGTGCTCGCCAATCGGAGCTTTGAGGTTTCGGCGCGCATTATCTTCGATGAGGCCTGCAATATGACGGGGGCGGTTTCCGGTTATGTCGCACTGTTAACCGATGACGGTAGTGAAAACGATGTGTTGTTTCTAGACTCGGGTGGCCTCTCCTGCGCGGTGGACCCAAGCCTGCCAATGCCGATCCGCGGCTTGAGGGCCGATGCCTACGAATCAGGCAAGGCGGTCTATGAGAATGATTTTATGAATACAGACTGGGTCAAGTTCATGCCGGAGGGACATGTGGTATTGAAAAACGTACTGTTTGCACCTCTCAATATCAAAGGCAAGACTGTCGGCATCGTCGGCCTTGCTAACAAGGAAGGCGATTTTACCGATTTTGATGCCTCCGTTGCAGAAGCATTTGGGGAAATAGCCGCAATTGCCTTGAGTAATTCAAGAACCCTGGATCAACTGGATGAAAACAACAGAAAACTGGAGAGTTTCAATGAGACCCTGGTTGACAGGGAGTACAGGATCATCGAGATCAAGCAGGAAGTCAATGAACTGTGCAGAGAACTGGGACGCGAACCCGTATACAAAGACATAGCAAAACACGCGCTTTAACCAGAGCATCTGTCAATGAGAGATTTAAAACCTATCTGGGTATGCCGTACTGCGGCCAGTATTATCCTGCTCACTGCGTTGACAATGTTACTTACGGCCTGCGACAGTAAACCAGAACAAGCCGGGGAAAAAGAAATAAATTCTTTACGGCTTGCACTAGCGATGCAGCCGGGCAGCGCCCTGGTTATGGTTGCCGAGAACCAGGGCTTTTTTGAGCAAAACGGGCTCAGGCTGGAGATATCAGAACACCCCAGCGGCAAACGAGCGCTCCATGATAGTTTTTTTGCAGGCAAGAGCGATATTGTTATCTCTGCTGATGTGCCTGTAGCCTTGGCATCTTTTACTGAAATCCCATTTGTTATCCTCGGTTCCATATTTTCCGCAAACAATATCAACCGTCTGATTGCAAGGACTGATGCCGCCATTAGTACGCCAACCGACCTCAAAGGAAAAAAAATCGCAACTCAGAAAGCCTCCGCAGTACATTTCTTTCTGCATTTGTTTTTAGTGGAACATGGGATACATGAAAAAGAGTTGGAACTGTCTTTTTTCAAGGCAGAGCAGTTGCCTGACAAACTTGCTTCTGGTGCAATCGATGCCTTTTCAATGCGAGAACCCTACATCAGCCTGGCCAGAGACAAACTGCCGGGTGAGCATATAGTATTTGAGAAACCGGGACTCTACCAGCAAAGGGATGTGGTTATATCAAATCGAGACTTCATCAAAAATCATCCTTCAGCTGTAAGGCTTTTTTTGAAGAGTCTTTTGGATGCTGAAATATACGTACAAAATAATCCGAAAGCCGCAATAAACATTAT
This sequence comes from Candidatus Thiodiazotropha taylori, assembly GCA_019100305.1. Lineage (GTDB taxonomy): Bacteria > Pseudomonadota > Gammaproteobacteria > Chromatiales > Chromatiaceae > Thiodiazotropha. The sequence continues at coordinate 22,236 of JAHRHW010000005.1, forward strand.
CGCAAAGCGATTGGGAGTAACGCCCTCATCACTGGAAAAAAACTGGCCAGAAATAAGTATGGAGGTCTCACTAGATCAGTCTATGCTGCTGGTGCTTGAAGATATTTCGCGTTGGGCAATTCATGGGGGGCTTGTGGAAAACCGCTCTCTGCCAGACTTTCTTAAAAGAATGCACGGGCAGGCGTTAAAGGAAATTTCACCAGATGCAGTGACAATAATCCAGTAGTCCGTAAATGAAGATTAGGCACAAATTACTCGCGACGATTGGGCTTATTGTATTGCTGGGCCTGTTATTTCTAACCGTACTTTACAGAACACACCAACTATCCCGCTCCAATACCTTAAGTGATGATCAGCTTTATCAAATCCAGATTGGTTCCTACGAGCTATCGGTACTAACATATGAAGCTATACTACACCCACAAGAGTCGCGACCCAAGCATCAATGGCTTAACAAACATCGAACTTTGATGAACCAGATCGAGGAAATTGAATCCGCTTATTTTCTCGAACAAAGAAACATAAAGAAACTGAAAAGTAACCTATTGACAATAAGCGAGTTATTCAAACGCCTTTCACCCGCCACCGAGCATTCTCAAACTACTATATCGCCGGATATCACATTACTGCAACAAAAAAGACAACGTATAGCCGCAAGTATACAGTCTGTTGCCTTAGAGGTTGCTGCATCTGCGTCGGAATTGCGCACCTCAGTAAATAATGAACACATTGATTCCATGCAAAGGATGTTCACTACAGCTTTTGCCGTGACTCTTATCGCCACTCTATTGTTGATATCACTGTCTTTTGGAGTTTTCAGGAACATTTTTACTGCGGTAAATAATTTACTCAAAGGTGTTACCCAAGTAACAAACGGAGATCTGAGCTATCGCTCATCACTTCACACTGATGATGAACTCGAAGAATATGCCAACGCATTTAATGAGATGGTTTCACGTCTTGACAAAACCATGGCTTCAAGGGATTTGCTAAGCAAGGAAATTATCAAGCAGAAAGCAACAGAGAAAAAGTTAAGAGAGTATAAAAACGAACTGGAGAACAAGGTAAGGGAGCGAACAGAGGCACTCGAAAAATCCCGGCTGGCTGCAATAAGCATTATGGAGGATGTGAATATCCAGCGAAAAAAAGCTTTGGCAGCCCAACAACAGACCGAAAATAGCAACAAAGAACTGGAGCAGGAAATCACCCAAAGATTAAAAGTCGAAAACCGCTTACGTGAAAACGAGACCAGTCTAAAGCATGCCATAATCGAAGCTGATTCTGCGAACCGGGCAAAAAGCATATTCCTGGCTAATATGAGTCATGAGTTAAGAACACCCTTAAATGCGATTCTAGGTTTTTCAGAAATTCTGATACGTGACAATATGCTTAGCAGGGACCAGCGTGACAGTATTAATATCATTAATCGTAGCGGTGGGCACTTACTTGATATGATTAATGACGTACTTGACCTATCTAAGATCGAGTCAGGAAAAATAGAAATTGAGGAGAGACCCCTCGATCTGAAGAAAATGCTTTATGACATTGAAAGCATGATTAATATCCGAGTCGAACAAAAAGGACTTAAGTTCACGCTGGAGTTCGCTGAGAATCTGAGTCACTTCGTTGTTACAGATGCAGGAAAACTGAGGCAGATCCTGATTAACCTGTTAGCAAATGCAGTAAAATATACCGACCGTGGTGGTATATCATTGCGCGTGAAAAGCGAGATTTTAGACAGACAACAAAACAGAATCATGCTTTCTTTCGAGGTTGAGGATAGCGGGATAGGTATTCCAGAGGACAAATATGACGCCATTTTCATACCCTTTGTACAGACTGGAAGTTCAGATCATCAAGGCAAAGGTACGGGACTCGGCCTAGCGATCTCAAAATCACTTGTGGAACTGCTTGGCGGTCAAATATCAGTCCAAAGCGTGGTCGACAAGGGATCCATCTTCTCATTTCAAGTCCCTGTTACCCCAACACACGGAAGCGAAGCATCCGAAGACATTACCACAGGCAAACCTGCAGTCCTTTGTCTTGCACCAGATCAGCCAAAATGGCGTATTTTGATCGCCGATGACAACAAGGAAAATCTACAGTTGCTAAAAAAGCTCTTGACTCAGGTCGGCTTCCGCGTGAAAGAGGCTAAAGACGGTCAGGAGGCGATTGACATTTACAAGCAATGGCGCCCGGACTTTATCTGGATGGACATGCGCATGCCCAATGTGGACGGTTACGAGGCAACACGGATAATTAGGAATTTACCCAATGGTGACAATATAAAAATTGTCGCCATAACCGCCAGTGCATTTAAAGAGCAGAAAAGCAAGATTCTGGATGCAGGTTGTGACGAAGTGGTACGGAAACCATATCGTTCATATGAAATATTTGATGTAATGTCGGATGTACTTGGCGCATCCTTCATTTATGACGCTACCACCGTGGATAAGCAGCCCAACAACAAGCTAGTTTCACCTGACAGGATCAATTCATTACCACAGGAGATCGTAGATAACTTATTTTTAAGTTCAAAACAACTAGATGCAGAATCCATACTTTCAATAGTAGAGGATAATGACATTATTACAAAAGATATCAGTGAAGTACTCGTGACTCTGTCGAAAGAATTCCGCTTTGATACAATAATTGAAATACTGTCACAGCACAAAAAGATAACGGATGAATAGTACTTACAAACAATGAAAGAAAAACAAAACAATCGAGGCTCAAGAATACTAATCGTTGACGACGTAGCGGATAATCTTTCTGTTTTATCCTCTTTACTGCAGGCAGAAGGATTCAGGGTTTTCGCCGCAATCAGTGGTAATCTTGCATTACAGGCTTTGGATACCCTTGTGCCTGACCTGATTCTACTGGATATTGTCATGCCAGAGATGAATGGCTTTGAAATCTGTGCCCGCATTAAAGAACGCGAATCATTGAGAAATATACCGGTTATATTTATCAGTGCCCTTGATGATCCCCAGGATAAGGTTAAAGCCTTTTCCAGTGGCGGTGTAGACTACATCGGCAAACCTTTCCAAAAGGAAGAAGTGCTTGCCAGGGTAAAAACCCATATTGAACTCGCAGGTACACGTGACAAGCTTGAAACACTAGTTGAAAGCCGCACCCATGATTTATTAGAAAACCAGAAGAGACTGAAAAAAACACAACAACTTGCACGCCTGGGAAGCTGGGAACTGGATTTGGTGAATGGCACTTTGTATTGGTCCGATGAGGTATTTAATATTTTTGGTTTAAGTCCATCCGAATTCGTGCCGAATTTTGAGGCATTTCTTGAGCGAGTCCATCCAGAAGACCGTGAATCAGTAAAGATGACTTATCTCATTGCTGTGAAAGACAAGCAGGCATACGACCTAGTACACCGGATTGTCCGAAAAGACAACGATGATATCCAATATGTTCATGAACTTGCCGACCACGCAACAAATGAAGATGGTGAAGTTATCCGCTCCATTGGCACCGTCCAGGACATAACAAATCTCGTTACCTTAGATAAAGAACGCCAGCATTACCTGGAAAAATTCAGAAATTCGCTGGAAAAAACTGTTATCGTTGTGTCTGCCACCCTTGAAAAACGAGATCCATATACCGCCGGTCATCAGCGAAATGTCTCAGAATTGGCGGTTTCCATAGCCAAAGAGTTGAATCTTTCAGACGATACTATATCGGGAATCCGGCTTGGTAGTATTATTCACGATATTGGTAAAATCAATATTCCCTCTGAAATCCTTACTCGACCAGGAAAGCTCAGTGATTTGGAATTTGAAATGATCAAAACCCACCCCTTGCATGGAAGCGAAATTCTCAAAGACGTGGAATTCCCATGGCCGATAGCCGAGATGGTTTTACAACATCACGAGCGCCTGGATGGCAGTGGTTATCCCAACAGTCTTAAAGGTGACGAAATCCTGCTGGAGGCAAAGATTATTGCCGTAGCCGATGTAGTCGAGGCGATGTCATCCCACCGACCCTATCGCCCGTCACTCGGTATAGAAGTCGCTTTAAAAGAGATTGAGGCTGGCAGTGGCCGATTTTTTGATGAGAAAGCTGTTTCAGCCTGCATTAATCTTTTTCGTGAAAAGGATTTCAAACCATTCTCCTCACGCTAGATTATCATTCCCTATGTTCAATAGTTGACAAATTCGGAAATTGGCTCTCACAGCACTAGCAGAGACGCTAAGGAGCATCGAAATGATTATTTTTTCTGCATGAACGCTGAACCCGTACAGCTCTTCGCTATCAGTAGCCGCAAATCCATCGCAAAATCAAAAATTAGACGTCATAGTTTCACTTCACTGACTTTATGAACTATGTTATTCCTGTTTTTACTGAGGCTCATGGAAACAAAAGACTTATTGGTATGGTAATTGCATATAATTTCCCAAAATAAATACTGATTTAACTCAAGAGAATCTCAGTTAAAAAACTAAAGAAATAAACAGTGCCAGGATGTCTGCTATGATTTTATTACCACGGTTTTTTTATAGTTTTTATCGCCTTTCCTAAACCCTGGCTAAGTTCAGACGGTAACCTGAAATACCGGGGCGATTCGAAATCGTTTTGTTCAACCAGAAACAGAAATGCTGCTTTTCCCTAAGAATGTCATGCCAGGTTCTATTTTAGGGATCACTCTACTATTTTTTTGCCCATTTCTGGCAATTGCAGCGGATGCCAGCCGGATTCTTGTCATACACTCGTATAGCCAGGAATACCCCTGGACCAAAGGCCAGCATGACGGTTTTATCGATGGGCTGCGACAAGGGCAGCCAGCGCAATCCATCATCAAAACTGAATACCTGGATAGCAAACGCACCGACTACAATATCAGCTATGCCAACTGGTTCGGGCACTATCTTCAGGTTAAATACCAAGACTTCAAACCGGATATCATTTATGTAACCGATGACAACGGCCTGGATTTCGGTTTGACCCACCTGGTGAATTTATTCCCGGATAAGCCTTTGGTGTTTTCCGGTGTCAATGATTATTCAAAACAGGAAAGACTCAACCCTGAATTACAGACAGGCGTATTCGAAAAAAAGGAAATCGCCCCCAACCTGCAACTGGTACAACAGCTGTTCGGCCAGCCTGAAACGATTTTCATCGTCGGGGATAACTCCAATACCTACCAGGCAATCGAACGTGAACTGCGAAAAAAACTGTCAACAGCACAATTTCCGAAAACCATCTTTTTAGCCGACAACAGCATCGACAATATCACCAAGCTCATCAGTTCGGCGGAAAATCCACTGGTTTTACTGACCACGCTCGGCGCCATGCGGGATAAAAATGGATCAATCCTGAAACTCAACGACACGATAGAAATGATCGTTAACTCAGGGGCCGAAATTGTCATTAGCATGGAAGATGCCTACCTGTTTGATGGCGTACTCGGCGGGTATGTCACCAGCGGAAAAGCTCAGGGAATGGCGGCGGCCTCGCTGGTAAAAGCTTTTCTAAATGGGACAAAGATCAAACAACTGCCGCCAATCACAAAGAGCCCAAATGAATACATTTTTTCCGACCCCACTCTGCAGGCACTTGAACTTAAACTACCAACAACCATCGCCGGTAATGCAACCATACTGAATCCACGAACCGGCTTTTATGCGCGTTACAAACATATCTTTGTAGCAACCATTGTTATCCTGTTTCTATCACTGATCGCCAGCCTCATCCTGTATACCTGGCTTACCTCAAATAAAAACAAAAAACTGCAGCAGCAATCAGAATTGCTCAGATTAAAAAAAGAGCAGTTAAGTCAAAGTGAGGAAAAATACCGTCTGCTGTTTGAACGCCCCGAAGAACCCATGTTGGTTATTCGCAAAAACACCTTTGTCATCGCCAATGATTCTGCCGCACGTCTTCTAGGTTATCAAAGCTCACAAGCACTTCAGCAAATCCACCCATCAGCTTTGTCACCCGAGAAGCAGCCGGACGGGCGTATATCGATGGAACAGGCTTATAAAACCGGTTACCACAAATTTGAATGGCAACATTTAAAGAGAGACGGCACCCCGCTATTGATCGAGGTATCACTGACGCGCATTCCTTTTGAGAATGACTCCGCCCTGTTTTGTATATGGCGCAACATCACGGAATGGCGTAATGCAGAAAATGAATTGCGCGAAAAAACCACTTACCTCAACAGTGTACTCAGCGCCTCGGTCAATATTGGATTAATTGCCACTGACACCAACCTGAAGATCAATTATTTCAACGAATCAGCCGCCCGTATTTTCGGAATGGAGCCCAACCAGCTGAAAGAACAAAGCATCCACATATTTCATGCAGGACACGGCCCTGAAAGCAAAAAACGTTTTGAAGCAGCCATGCAGATAGCTCAGGATAAGGGAGAGTATCGTTTTCAACTGAACCTACCAATCAAGGGTGAAACACGATACCTGGATGCCAGGATCTCACCAATCAGGGAGGATAAGCAGGAACTGCAAGGTTATATCCTTATGATAGAAGATGTGACACGTCAGCGTGAGGCGGAAAGACTGATCAATTTCCAGGCGTCTTATGATCACCTGACCAGCCTGCCGAACCGGCGTACGCTACTGACTCGCCTGCAACAGACTATCTCACGTTGTAAACGCCATAATCACCTCGGTGCAATTCTATTCGTCGACCTGGACAACTTCAAACAGGTCAATGACTCGCTTGGTCATTCTGTTGGCGATTCACTGTTGCAAGAAGTTGCTCAGCGCATGCTTAGGGATGTCCGTGATGAAGATACAGTAGCGCGACTTGGTGGCGATGAATTTGTTGTATTGCTATCCGAATCAGGTAACACACTGGAAAGAGCGATCGCCGATATCAAACAGGTTGCGGATAAACTTAATGAAAATATCGCCCAGCCCTACCTGATTGACGGACATGAGATTCGTACAACCACCAGTATCGGCATAAGTGTCTTTCCTACATCAGACGAAACGGCCGATGACATCTTACGCCAGGCCGATACCGCCATGTACCAAGCCAAGGAGGCCGGACGAAATACGTTTAGATTCTTTTCACTCAGCATGCAGAAAAATATTGAGGCACGCATACAACTGCTTGACGAACTGCATCATGCTATTGAAGAGACCCAGTTCAAGGTCTATTTCCAACCTCAGTTTGACAGCTCCATGAAATTGGTCGGCATGGAATCCTTGGTGCGCTGGAAGAAAGCAGACAACAAAGTCATACAACCGGGAGATTTCATACCGCTGGCAGAGGAGAGCGGTTTAATCCAACCAATCAACAACTTTGTCCTGCGCCACTCTTTGCTCAAACAGTTGACATGGAAAAAAACCTATGCAGAAAAAGTCGTTAAACGCGTCTCGGTCAATGTCAGTGCTGTTCAGTTCAACCAGGATAATTTTGTGCAGAATATCCTGGATATTATCAGCCAAACAGGTACTGACCCATCTGTCCTGACGCTTGAGGTCACTGAAAGCATGTTATTGCATGACATCGAAGCAACGGCGTCCAAGATGAAGCAGCTGAAAGCCTCCGGCGTACGCTTTTCAATTGACGATTTTGGCACGGGTTATTCATCACTGG
>JAHRHW010000448.1 GCA_019100305.1 Candidatus Thiodiazotropha taylori
CCGCTTTGGCGAGTACCTGGGGATAGCCTGGAACGATCAGGCGGCAGTCCATGCCAATATGGTTCAGCGCAGCGGGCAGACTGCCGGCTACGTCCGCCAAGCCGCCAGTCTTGATAAGAGGCGCCACTTCGCTGCTGGCATAGAGGATCTTCATCGTCAGTTGCTATTCCACTCTGTTTTCGATTAAAAAGAGCAATGTAAGCATTTTTTCAATTCTCAGCGCAACTATTAATCTGTTTCAGATTGATTCTGAGCCTCCGGATTGGGGCGTATAGGCTAGTGCAGTGAGCTCGGATAGAATAGTCAATGTGTCGATGGGTTATGGTGTAATCATTGTACCCGCCTTGCACTGATGCGGGTATCTTCTTACTATCTCGCACAATCCGTGCCTCATATCTGAAGGCCAAACATAAGATAAGAAAAGAGCGATCATGACAGAGATACATCAGACGGATGAGTGGCGCGCACTAGAGTCGCATTGGCAGGAAATGGAATCGGTACAGATGCGCGAGCTGTTTCAACAGGGTCCTGAACGCCCTGAGCAGCTGTCGATCAGACAGTGCGGCATACTGCTCGATTATTCGAAGAATCGCATCACCAGCCAGACCATGAAACTGCTGCTGGCGTTGGCCAATCGGATCGATCTGGACGGTTGGCGTCGCCGCATGTTTTCCGGAGAGCGTATCAATATCACGGAAGACAGGGCGGTATTGCATGTCGCTCTGCGCAATCGCAGTAATCAACCCATATGGTTCGATGCCGAGGATGTGATGCCCGGTGTCAACGCCATCCTGGAGAAGATGGCTTCGTTTACCGAGCAGGTGCGTTCCGGCGAGTGGAAAGGCTACAGTGGCAAGTCCATTACCGATGTGGTCAACATCGGCATTGGTGGTTCCAATCTTGGACCATTGATGGTCTGTGAGGCGTTGAAGCCCTATCAGCGGGATGACTTGCGGCTTCATTTTGTCTCCAACGTGGACGCCAGCCATATTCACGATACCCTGAGTGGGCTGAATCCGGAGACCACCCTGTTTGTGGTGGCTTCCAAGACCTTCACGACTCAAGAGACTCTCACCAATGCGGCCACGGCGAGAGCCTGGTTACTGGAAAGTCTCAAGGATCAAGCGGCGGTAGCGCGTCACTTCGTTGCAGTCTCCACCAACGCCGAAAAGGTCGCTGAATTCGGTATTGATACCCAGAACATGTTCGAATTCTGGGATTGGGTGGGGGGGCGCTACTCCCTCTGGTCCGCGATTGGGTTGCCGATCGCCATCGCCATCGGAATGCCACGCTTCTATGAGCTGTTGGAAGGTGCCCACGAGATGGACCAGCACTTTCTGCATGCGGATCTGTCTCAGAACATGCCGGTCATCATGGCTCTACTGGGCATCTGGTATGTCAACTTTGCCGGCTTTCACAGTCACGCCATACTCCCCTACGACCAGTTCATGAGGTATCTGCCGGACTATCTCCAACAGGCGGATATGGAGAGCAATGGTAAGCGGGTGACCCGTTTTGGCAGACCGGTGGAGTACGCAACCGGGCCGGTTATCTGGGGGGCTGCCGGCACCGATGGTCAGCATGCCTTCTATCAGCTGATTCATCAGGGCACCCAGGTCATCCCTTGCGATTTTATCATTCCGGTCAACAGCCAGAATGAATCCTCCGACCATCATCAGAAACTGTTTGCCAACTGTCTGGCTCAAACAGAGGCTCTGATGAAAGGTAAGAACCGTACCGAGGCCCGTGAGGAGATGGAGCAGGCCGGGATGTCGCCAGAGCAGATTGTCGATCTGCTGCCACACAAGATTTTTCCAGGTAATCGCCCCAGCAATACGCTGCTGATTGACAAGATCACCCCATCCCGTCTGGGCTCACTGATCGCGCTGTATGAGCACAAGATCTTCGTACAGGGCATGATCTGGCAAGTCAACTCATTCGATCAATGGGGGGTTGAGCTGGGGAAACAGCTGGCGGGTGTGATCCTGCCGGAACTGCTGGAAGAGCAGGCCGAGCTGAAACATGACAGCTCAACCAATGGATTGATCAACTATTTCCACCGGCATCGATTGCCAAGCCGGTGATCAATCCACTCCTAGTGACTTCCTTTCAGGATGATCGCGCCCAATGGGGGCAGGGTAAGGGTGATCGACTGATCCCTACCCATCCAGGAGACCTCTTCGGTAACCAGCGGCTTGCCATTCCCCATGTTGGAACCGCCGTAAAACTCGGAATCGGAGTTCATGATCTCCTGGTACTGCCCAAGCCGATTGACACCGATTCGATAGTTCTCCCTGGGCACCGGCGTGAAGTTGAGTACGATCAGTAGCTCGTTGCCGTCCCGATCCTTGCGTGCGTAACTGAGAATCGACTGGGAACTGTCGTGACAGTCGATCCACTCAAAGCCGGAGAATTCGAACTCATTCTGATGCAGACTGGGGGACTCCATGTATAACCGGTTCAGATCGGTCAGCAGGGTTGTGATGCCCCGGTGGTGAGGATACTCCTGCAGATACCAATCGAGGGCGGCATCATCATCCCACTCCCGCCCCTGGGCAAATTCACTGCCCATGAAGAGCAGCTTTTTACCTGGGTAGGTAAACATGTAGGTGTAGAGCAGCCGCAGATTGGCGAATCTTTGCCAGTCATCCCCCGGCATTTTATCGAGCATTGAGCCCTTGCCGTGAACCACCTCGTCATGGGAGAAGGGCAGGACGAAATTCTCAGTGAAGGCGTAGAGCAGGCCGAAGGTCAGCAGGTCGTGGTGATAGTGGCGATAGATCGGATCCTGTGACATGTAGGAGAGGCTGTCATGCATCCAGCCCATGTTCCACTTCATG
>JAHRHW010000449.1 GCA_019100305.1 Candidatus Thiodiazotropha taylori
CCAACAACAGAGACATACCGCCAAGCAAGAGTAGTGTCTGCAGGAAGTTTCTGAATTTGTGCCGCGAGATTCGTGCTAAGTTCATGATGGGTGATCAATTACCACAGGTTTAATGGTTTGATGACGCGTAAACTCTGTTGTTCCCAGTTCGGCTGGTCCTGCCTGACACACATTTCACTTCTCACTCTAAGGGTGTGAAAACCACGTTGATTTCTATTTACGCGCACCGGATCACTGCTTGATCCACTAAATATCGATCTCCTCATTGAATAACAATCGCCAGGCAGCTCGATAGGCTACGATCTCTCTGGCCTGAGGAGAGAGATATTGCAGAAAACGTCGCAAGGAGTTGGCTTTCTGATGCAGTTTGTCCTGTCGGTCGCCACCGATATCCAGTGCAGCGAGAAAGCGGTATGGGTGATCATTGATCAAACTGATCCAGGCCGGGTCTGCACTGCCATCCGGCCTCCAGACCCTCGATTGTCGTTCACCGCTACCTGGGTAGATCGATTCGGCATTGCCAAAGGCAAGGTCAAAATGGATGCCGGGATAGTGGTCGATCAGGTAACGGACATAGTCAGCCTGATAGCGAGTGGATCTGTTTGAGTAACGCACCTGTCCGAGATGGCACCAGATCACCCGGGCATTTGGATATCGGGCCAGCATTTTCTCCAGCGGTGGCAGTAGTTGGTCCTCTATTTCATAGTGAATCTGAAAACTGATACCTGTACGCTGGGAAAACTCAAACAGTTTCTCTGCAGCGGGAGAGTCGATGTCAATGGCAACATCCCGGTAAGTTTGACCTCGTTTGAATTGACGAGGTGACATATAGTGACGGAACTCAAATTCGCCCAGCATAGGGTATCCCTGCTGCTTGACCTTGCGTAGACTCATTTCGACAAAAGCCTCAGGTTGCTTGGTAAAGGCTGGATAGATACCCGCTGTTGTTGCTGGGATGTATCTGGATGGATCGACTTGTATGGCCCGTCTGGATGCCTCATGCCAAAGGCTGCCTTTTTTGTTGTATTTCTTCTCACCAATCTGGGGGGAAAATGCGGTCAGCGCTATGCCATTGTCGTCCATTGCCTGGGCATAGGTTCTGGCATTCAGACGTCCAGGGTTGAAGCTCGATTCAATATCGATGATCGGCAACACACCAGCCTGTTTGATTGCGACGATGCGTTCGATCCAGCGTTGCTTGAGCTGTTGCAGATCGAATGGAATGTCAGCCTTGGGACTTTCAGCAATCACTATCCCAGCAGGTAGAGGCGAGTACGCTTTACTGGCAGTAACGCTGACAATCAGACTCAACAGCAAGGCTGCAGAACTCCTCATAAGCCGTCTCTACTCCGTGGATGTCGGGTGACTATTTCCGCTTAATTCCATCTGTTATTTTAACTTAAATCGCATCGATCACTCTGCTGCTCGACCATTTTGGGTGCGTGTTTTTGGTGCGAAGCGGTTGCCGGCGTGCACCATTCTGCTTCGCGTTGCCAAAGTGAAATGTTGGTGAATTCGATGTTGTTTTAGTTAAGGTATTGAATATTAGTCAATTAAATTCGTTGGCCTGGGTTTTGCAAAGTAGTTTGCGTCCGTGCCCTTGTTATCAGGACAATACAATTTAACCGAAATAGAAAGCTAGGGTTCCGATCCGGCTCAATACCAGACAAGGTGGTGAGCTGTGATGACTGGTCCAAGAGCGTTCGACCTCTCCCTCTCAGTGCAGGGTATGGGTTACACGGCGGGATAAAAGCCCGGGAGACTTGCTTGGTCTGACTGCCAAGGGTGCTCCGTGTAGACAGATGTAACTGAGAGGTTCTTCATGAAACGTATTGCCGCTTTAATTCTCGCACTTTCCCTTAGCTCCGGCGCTCAGGCTGCCGACAGTTTCAAAATATGCTGGTCGATCTATGTAGGCTGGATGCCCTGGGCCTATGGGGCTGAGCAGGGTATTGTCAACAAATGGGCCGACAAATACGGTATCGATATCGAAGTTGTGCAGATCAATGACTATATCGAGTCGATCAATCAGTACAGCGCAGGTGAGTTCGATGCCTGTACCATGACCAACATGGATGCTCTGACCATTCCGGCTGCCGGTGGTGTGGATAGTACCGCGCTGGTGGTGGGCGACTTCTCCAACGGGAATGATGGTGTGGTGCTGAAAGGCAAGGAGAAACTGGCGGATATCAAAGGTCAGAAGGTTAACCTGGTGGAGCTGAGTGTCTCACACTATCTTTTGGCCCGTGGTCTTGAGAGTGTCGGTTTGAGCGAAAAGGATCTTACCGTGGTGAATACCTCCGATGCGGATATGGTTGCCATCTACGGTACCGATGATGTGACTGCCGTGGCTACCTGGAATCCTCTGCTGAGTGAGATCACATCCATGCCAAACAGCACCAAGGTGTTCGATTCCTCCATGATTCCAGGTGAGATTATCGATCTGTTGGTGATCAATACCGAAACGCTCAAGGCGAACCCGAAACTGGGTAAGGCGCTGGTGGGAGCCTGGTATGAAATCATGTCTGTCATGAGTGGTTCCGATAAGGCTGGCATCGATGCGAAAACCCATATGGCAACCGCATCCGGTACCGACCTGGCAGGTTATGAAGCACAACTGGCCAGTACCGAGATGTTCTACACTCCGGCGGCGGCCCTGGAGCTCACCAACAGTGAAAAACTGCTGGCCACCATGGAGCATGTCGCCAACTTCTCATTCAAGCATGGCCTGTTGGGTGACGGTGCGCCGGATGCCGGTTTTATCGGTATCGAGATGCCAGCCGGTACATTCGGTGATAAAGGCAATATCAAGTTCCGCTTTGATCCCAGCTATA
>JAHRHW010000450.1 GCA_019100305.1 Candidatus Thiodiazotropha taylori
GAAAGAATATTAGTAAATACTAAAATAATCAAAGACTATTTATCTATCGAGTGTTTAATTTCTATAGCCAAGCTCTATGAGTGATATATGAAGCTACCCTGGTCGACCGTCGATGCGGGGGCGGATCAGTATCGGTAGATAGATCATCGTGAACAGCAGATAGCAGATGGTCCAGGCAACGGCTGAGAGGATTATACAGGTTTGGTAGCTGAGCAGTCCGGTGACCGGAACGAAGACCCGGATCACTACCGCAATATTAATCAAGATGAATGCCAGGGCCATCGTTCGATTGGCACCGATCTCCCGGCCGGTATGGCCCAGAGCGACTCTGGCCATCATACCCAGGGTGGTAACGCCAATGGCGCCGGCGGTTAGCGCATGGGTGGCGAGGTTGTCTGCAAAGAGTTCGATCTGAGCCATGGCTTTTAACAGAAAGCCGATCACCAGCCAGGCTAGCCCGGCGTAGAGGATCCATAGAATGGGTTTTTTCCATATCTGTGGGTGGTGCCAGTCGTACAGACGCCAGGCCTGCGTGATGGCGACTCCGAGCGCAAACAGCATACCTGGCCAGCTGTTCGGCAGCAGCAGGTCGCTCAACGCCCAGAGAAAAAACAGGGCGTAAACGGCCTGTTCCCGCTGCTTACTGAAACGGGGAGCAGAGTCTGCAACCGCCTTTTCGGTGAAAAAGGGGAGCACCCGGCCGCCGACGAATATCAACAGCAGCAGGATCGAGTTGCTCATCAAAGAGATGCCGTTTCTTCTCGTCGCCAGAAGACCCATGGCCTCAAGGTGGTAGAGAAGATTGGCGACGGCCATTCCCACCAACAGAGGTATAAAGAGTCGGTTGATTCGATTCTCCCCGTTCACCAGTGGTCGGCTAAGGGCCGCAATCAGGGCGGGTAGGAAAAGCAGATCGATCAGCACAAACAGCCCGACCAGACTGCTGGGCATGAGTGGCAATAAGCGGCCGGCAATCCAGAGTCCGGCCAACAGGGCCAACGGCGTACCGGTTGGGGTATCGATACCGGTCCAGTTTCGTACGGCGGTGAGCAGGAACCCGGCAATGATCGCCAGGCTGAATCCGAACAGCATCTCATGGCTGTGCCAACCGACCAGCGAGTAGTGGTTAAACTGCGTCGGGCTGAGCCAAAACCAGAGCCAGAGCAGCATCAGGCAAAGTCCGGAGAGCGCTGCCAACAGGAAAAATGGACGGAATCCAAGCGCAAACAGGGCAAAACCCTTGGCTGGAGAGTCGGGGGTGTCAGAGTCACCCAACGGAATGATGCTCAAGGTTGTCACCTCTAGAGGGTAGAGAAGATCACCCTAGAGTTGCTCTCATCGGCCGGCCTTGATGTACATCAAAGCTGGCGCTTTAGCGTATAAACGAATACCCGGCTGTGCCGGGCCGGATCACAACGAACCGATGGAGTCAAACGAACGGTTGAGTATGATCCGGCCACGAGGATTGGCTTTGCACATCGTCATGGACGAATAGAAAACGGATCGAGAGATCAATAGCCCGTTCTGTTATATGAGTCGCTCTCGAGCTTACAGCTGTTTGAAGTGCAATCGAACACGTTAGACATACCGTTGAAGGAGTACTCCACTCTCTCATAGTTCAGGGTAAGGGTCTCTGTGGGAACCGGGTTGCTACTGCTGCTGTGTATGGAGTAGCTCTTGATCATGACGTTTGTCAGTTTCCATTTGTAGTAGGTTTTTTCGCTATTGGTCTGAATCAGAATATTCGGGATCAGCTCACCTTTCGAGACACTCTTCTCCATTCTGCGGGCGGCCTCTCTTGCGGCCTGTACGGCTGGTAACAGCAGGGCCGCTTTGGGTTCCTCTCCCTCAAGGCCGATGCTGAATCCCTCGATTGACGAATGTTGAATGGTACCGTCTGCATATTCAATGATGATATCAATCGATCCATTCTGCGCCTGTGCTGAAAGCGGAAGTAAAAGTGCGATATATATTAGATTAATGACAGTAAGCTTGGTCTTGTTCATTGTCTTCTCCATGAAGTTTCCACCTGTAGAGGTAACCCAATCGGATTAACTGTTGAGTCAATCTATAAGCGGAGTCGAAGATGGGACAGGGAATATTGCACAGCTCTGCTATTAACCATTTACACTGTGATTCCAATAAGGATCGATTTGCTTGGGTGTGCAATGGCGTCGATGCAGTGTGAGTCATTCAGTGTTTCAGTTTTCCAACAGCGTGAGAGAGTACCTAAGCTTGATAACGAGTCTTGTGGTTGGATGTCATCGATCAGTCATAGTTGGAGCTGGTTGGAGATAGCCATTTCTGAGCCAATCGGGCTCCCGGATGATCCTGACCTACCCACAACAGTTACCGGTCACGAGGCACGATCTGTGGATTCAAATAGCAATTTGCTATTAAAAAGCTCTTTTGCTTGTCGGGGTGAGGGCCTACAGGTGTCCGAATTCCTAAGAAACCTTCGATTTCTGTGAACTTGTGTGAGAGCCGGGAATCATAAAAGGTGTATACTTTAGTAAATTCTAATATACTTATACTAAGCAACTAAGGAGTCAGTCATGTTACCGATATTCGTTGCATTGATTGTGGCCATGCTGTTCGGCCTGTTCTCATTTATGGTCTATGGTCTCGAAGGCCTGGTTCACTATGCCTGGATAGATACCGTATTCTGGTCTCTGATTGGAACCGGGGTGTTGGTCAGCCTGGTCAATGAGCTGGGGCGCTGCCTCGCCTGCCGATTGAAAAGCTGGGTCAAGATTCCCCATATCGAATCGTTTTGCAGTGAAGCGGATTGTCGCAGCTTGCTCTCTTGAGCCTAGGCTGTT
>JAHRHW010000451.1 GCA_019100305.1 Candidatus Thiodiazotropha taylori
TATTTCATCTTACGATCTCAATATTCCAATTTTGTCTTTAGTCAGGGCATTGATATACAGTGCTCAAGATATTTCAAACTATCAACGGCTGCCAAGCTGCATCTGGCGCACGGCTCCATACGAATTATATTCCCCTACCGATACACCAACTCATCAGAAATGATTCTGTTTCGCATGCCGAATCCGCTATCTCAAGCTCTGTTGATTTTCAGCCTGATTCAGGAACTATATTAGTAGAATAAACATTAAGTGTGTGTGAACCAGGTCAGATAACCTATGAGGATGAGTTCTAAAAATTGATAAGCTACTGTTTTTTTTACCGTTTCAACTGCTTAATTTATCCTTGCGATCAATCTGAAACTCTGTTTTCGCCGGCTTTTCACAGAACCGCTTGAACCGCATGATTCATGCTTTGCTTAAGCAGTGATTTACGCTATAAAACCCCCTGTGCAGCTTGGTTATAGCCACCTCAACCCTATGGCTTCAAGCAATCTCGTCCTCATCGGTTAATAGGTTATCTATCGGTTGTACGAGTACGACTAATTGGATGATTGAGCATTTGGGTAATTTTTCGAAAGCCAATCACTCACATACTCATAGACAGATGCTTCCCATTCTCTACTTGCCAAGATATGGTTTGCTTCAGGAATCGTATGTACCTGATAACTGCCTTTGTATTGTTTTAGCTTCTTTTTGTAGATGTTTTCAAATTTCTCTTCAAATTCCCATAACAGTCTGTCTGCACCGCTGAATATCAGCAACATTTTTTTCGAATCCTTCAGCATTTTAAAAAATGAGGGTGCAAATTTAGGGTTTACGTTGCTTCCCTGAAGTGCTTTAGGCAGGGTGACTTCCGACTCCTCGGCTTTGCCGGCTTTTACACTACTCGTAAGCTTACGAAACGGTTTTAAGAGAATTTTGAAAATAACTCTGAAATCACTTTTAAAAGTCAGCAATCGCTTCCAGGAGTTCAAGTCTGTCAATTTCTTGATGTATCCATCTTTTAATGAACTAAGTTGACCTTCTGTCACGAACTTCCCGAAATTATCTTCACCCCCCTCGAAGACATTGATAAGGCCCAGAGCGAGCAGCCCGGTAACCCGCTCATCTTCACAGGCAGTCAATAGACCGGTCAGAGCACCTCCACAAAGCCCTCCGAGGATAAACTGATTTTGACCTTGATTGTTTTCAAGCCAGTTCATTGCATCGACTGTATCACCAATGAACCGACCATCCAGTATGGTGTTGTATACATCTTTCAGTACGGACTCTTCAATGACACCCTCAGAATCACCAAGCCCAAAGAAGTCGAATCTGAAAACATTGACACCATGATCTACAAGTTGCTTTGAAAGCTTGTTATAGAGGCGGTGCGGACCAACACGCATTTTCACGCCAGGTGAGAGTAACAACACCGTGGTATTGGAACTTGTATGCTCAGGTTGCTCATAAATTCCATATAATTTGTAACCATCCCTGTTATTGAATAATACTGGCGTTGTTTTCATTTGCTTTCCAACCATGATAAAGATCTAGCTAAAAGATTATCAGCCCGATCGTAAAATGATTTAATCTCCTTCCAGAACTGCTCTTCATGCGCTTTGTCAATGGTAGGGTTATTACTGAATTTCTCAGAAAACTTAATATACTGATTGTTTAACGGTTGTTTTGGATTTCTTACCACCTGCAAAATACAACAGCTCAAATTCTCCGGGTACTCTCGATCCAACAGATTGATGGATGATATCTCCTGAAAATAATTGTAGTTTATGTAGTACCCCTCGATATTGACCGCTTCACCAGACTTCATTTTCTCCACCAGTTCATCCCTGGTGATTTCCACTTTCCCTTTGATGGCCATTTGCGAAGCAAGATTACTACGGAGTATCTCCTGCATATACCTGTCACCGTCGAGCACCGGATCCCAGAGTATCAATTCATCAATATCATCCCTTGATAACGCTGTTAATGTTGCAATGGTTGCACCAAGTCGCAGACCGAACAGCCCGATGTTTTTAATTGACGGATTTGTACTCTTTATATGATCGACAACAGTATTGACATCTTTTATGTGCCTCTCTAAAGAGGCCTCATCATAATCTCCATCACTATCACCGTGACCACGAAAATCAAATCGCCCAACCACTAGCCCTTGCTCACAAAACGCTCGCGCCGTTGTCACATAGACTCTATGACTCCAAAGCTTTTCCTCAGCAAAAGGATGCACGAAAATATAGGCCTTGGTTGGCTCACTTTGTTCGGGAAAGTGCTCGATCGTGAAAAGACGCTCACCATCCACTTCTAATACGGTTAGTTTTTCATTCATGTTCATTAACAACTGGATTCACATTCTTAAAACTGGAAGTAGATGAAGACCTGTTTTTGCAGCGGCACAAAAAACAGTAACATCAGTACCATATAGAGATAAGAAACATACTGTATCGCTGGATTGGCACTTACCAAGTAAAGTAGATCATTTTTTCTCTCGGTTACATATTCAAAAAACATCAGCGGTACGACAAAGAACAGGATATTGCCTAGCACATAGATCGAATAATCGGTAATCCGATAGTCTGTTGCGAGTAAGTAGACCATGTCCACAACCTGTTGCATTGACTCTGCCCTGAACAGCAACCAACTGATGCAGGTCAGATGGAACAGGACAACGACAAACAGTATATGCCGACCAAGCGATGTTGGCTGAGTGAAATAGTCCTTCCCTTTAGCAGCTTCTATGGCGTGGTAGACAACCAATATGGCGCCGTGAAACAGCCCCCATACTATGAATGTCCACCCTGCCCCGTGCCAGAGACCCCCTAG
>JAHRHW010000452.1 GCA_019100305.1 Candidatus Thiodiazotropha taylori
ACCCGCAACGGCATCGACAGAGTCTGTGACGAAATCCACCAGAGGTTTACAGGCTCCCCCAGCAACCGGGCAAGCCATGTCGCCAACCACCGACATGCCATGCTCGCCTTCGCCCGGATTGCCATTGATGATCACCAGATCGACCTGTTGCAGACGTCCTCGGGTCTCCCGCAGTGGCCCGGCTGGCAGACAGTAACCGTTACCAAAACGGCGCTCTCCATCCACCACGGCAATTTCAAGATCCCGCTGCAGGGCATAGTGCTGCATCCCATCATCGGAGAGAATCACATCGCAGGGATAGTTTGAAAGCAGTTGCTGTGCAACCAGAGGACGCTCCGGCCCGGCAAACACCGGGCACTCCCCATGACGCTTCAGCAGAATGGCCTCATCACCCACCTGTTGAGGAGTGGAGTCGGCCGTCACTTCACATGGCCAGACCTGCGACTTGCCACCGTAACCGCGGGTTATGATGCCTGGCTTGTAGCCCCACTCGATGAGCTTCTGCGCCAACCAGATGATCAACGGTGTCTTGCCTGTACCACCGACCGTAATATTGCCGACGATGATCACGGGACAGTCGATCTGCTGGCTTTTGAGCCAACCCCAGCGATAGAGGCGTCGCCTCAGTGCGACAACAGTGCAAAACAGTGCACTCAAGGGCAGAAGCAGATAGTTGAGTGGGTGACGTCGCTGCCAGGAAGCTTCAATCGGATTCAAAGCCAGGGCCACCTCATTCCACAGCAGGCTTGTGGGCTGAAAAGGTCATCTTGGTCAAACCCAGCTGGCTGGCCGCGTCCATGGCGGTCATCACCGACTGATGAGGGGTGCGTGCATCCGCGTTGATGATCACCGGAATGTTACCCCGGTCGCCAATGGCTTTACTGATCGCCAGCTTCAGGGTCTCCATCTCGGTATTGACGACTTCCCGTTGATTAACAAAAAAGGTACCGGCTATGTTGATGGTGATATCGAGCTGCTGTTCTTCCCGTTGTATCTCCTCACCGGTCGCTTCAGGCAGTTCGATCAGGATCTGACTTTCATGTTCGAAAGTGGTCGATACCATAAAGAAGATCAACAGCAGGAAGACCACATCGATGAGCGGCGTGATATCCACCTCAGGTGATTTTCGCACATTGGTTCTGAAATTCATTTCAGCGCTCTCTCTCCCCATGGATCACTTCCACCATCTTCAATGCCTGCTCTTCCATGCCGATGACCAACTGGTCGATCAGACCGGAGAAGTATCGATGGAACATCAGACTGGGTATGGCAACCGAGAGCCCGGCTGCGGTGGTGATCAAGGCTTCGGAGATGCCACCGGCCAAGACTCCGGGATCACCTACACCTGCGGTGACTATGACGCTGAACACTTTGATCATACCGATAACGGTTCCCAGCAGACCAAGCAGCGGCGAGATGGAGGCGATTGTGCCGAGCGTATTGAGATAGCGCTCCAGTTCGTGAACCACCTGGCGACCGACCTCTTCAATCGCCTCTTTCATCACAACCTTACTGTGGTTGCGGTTGACCAGACCGGCAGCCAGTATCCGACCCAGTGGGGAGCTGGTCTTCAGTTTGTCCAGGTCGGCCAGATTCAGTTTCTCCTCCTGGTGGAGCTGCAGGATCTGTCGCATCAGATATTCCGGCATGACCCGTTTTCGCTGCAGGGACCAGAATCGCTCAATGACAATCCCCAATGCAGCAATGGAACAGGCAATAATGGGCAGCATCAACCATCCACCCGACTTTACAAGTTCAAACACTTATCCTTTTCCTTCTGTGATTTTCACAAATACTTTTTTTTCGATACGACCATGATACTCGACCAGGATATCTTGTTGCAGCCTAGATTGCATGGCGATCTAAACGGGTCAGATTCCACATCTGTCTGCAACTGCCCGGCAACCGCCGTGTTGGTCTACTCAGGTCTCAGGTGATTTCCCGAGACCCCATCACCCAATTGCCAAAACCGTTGGTTCAGTTCACGGTAGAGACGTGGTTGCACCTTCACCTCACCTGACGTCAGACGGAATTCGATGGCGCCGCTCTGCGCGGTATTCAACAGCTTTGCACCTTGTGCATGCCAACGCCGAATCACCTCTGGCTTAGGGAAACCATAGCTGTTTTTGTAACCAGTTGAAAATAGCACCCACTGTGGGTCGACCGCTGTCACAAACTCAGCCGTTGAAGAGCTGTTCGAGCCATGGTGCGGAGCGACAACCAGGTCCGATCGGAGTTGTTGGGGGTTCACACTGAGCAGGGCATCTTCTGCTGCCTGTTCAATATCCCCCGGCAGCAGAATCGTCCAATCATCACTCTCGATCTTCAACACACAGGAGCGGTTGTTCGGTTCTTGATATTCAACGCTGGCCGGCGGATGGAGAATCTGGAAATGCACCCCATCCCAGTACCATTCACTGCCTGCCAGGCAAGCTTGAGCGGCTCCTTCAATCATTTCCGGATCACCGGCCAGGAGTTGCCCGATGGGGATCAATTGAGTCAGTGATTCAACCCCACCGGCATGGTCACGGTCACCATTGCTGACAATCAGCGTATCGATCTTTCGATGCCCTCTGGATCTGAGAAATGGCATGATCACGGAATCGGCTGCCGTCCGATCCCCCTGCCCCGGACCGGTATCGTAGAGCAGCAGGTGATTACTGGTCTCAACCACACAAGCCAGCCCCTGCCCCACATCCAGTACGGTGAACCATAGCTCGCCCTGGGTTGGACGTTGCGCCGATGCAAAGAGAATCGGCACACAGAGCAACAAACCCAAACCACGCCCCGGCATCCCGGCCGGCAGCAGCAGT
>JAHRHW010000059.1 GCA_019100305.1 Candidatus Thiodiazotropha taylori
AAGACGCAGTGCCTGGAGCAGTACAAACCATTGTGCCGGGGTATGCATGGCAATCTTCAACAAGCCTGAACGCAGATCGGCAGACAGAACAAACGCAGTCACCCATATCATGACAGGCACAAAAGCCTGCCATAACAGTGGAACACTCGACATCAGGGCGATATGCCGGTTATCAAGGGCCAAGAAAGCAATCGATATACTCCAGAGGATAAACGCAAGTAACAGCAGTAGGATTTTTCGTTGCTCAGCTGTATCGATAAGCTGATTCTTCGAAGCGTACCGAACCAACAGCAAACAGAAAAAGAAAACAACAGCAAGATAAATGGGTACTATCGAAAGAGTCATATGGATCACCTTGACTGTTTAAGCTGTGGATCATTTCGTTAGTGGAAGCAGCGTCAATGCTGTCTCCATCTGTAATTTGAGCTCTCTTTTCTTGTAACCACTGGCTGCCAGCATCAGTAGTGTTCTGAACTCATTGACCAGAAACCTGGCAAGTACTTCGGTATCTGCCTGCGGATCAAGCTGCTTAAACTCAACAGCCCGATCCAGACAGCTCTTCATTACCGCAGTCGTCTGGTCAAAAAATGCCTTTACCATCTGGCTGAACTCATCGTCCCGTAGACCAAGCTCCATGCCTGTATTGGCCATCAAACAACCATGCTGAAAACCCTTTTTGGTTAGCTTTGCAGGCAGAGAGGAAAAGAAAGCAACAACCTCAGGCAATGCGGCCTGTTGCTGTCTCAAGGGCTGCTGGATATCCTTTTTCCTATCCTCGGCGTACTGCTTCAAGACAGCTTTGAACAAAGCTCGCTTTGAGCCGAAGGTCGCATAGATTCCATATTTGGCGACTCCTGATCGCTTGATCAGTTCATCAACAGAGCTCTCGCAATAGCCTTTCTCCCAAAACAGAAGAATGGCCGTTTGCAGTAGTTCACTTTCATTGAACTCTTTGTGTCTTGGCATTATTTCATACTACTCAGTCTGATATAATACCAGACTAGTCAGTCTGTTTTGCTTTGTCAAGCTGTGCAGTCACTTCGACTTCTGAAGCTAGTTGGTTATGTTGCGTAGCAACGGGTGAAATCCAGCTGTTATGAGTAGATAACCGATTGCTTCAATTATCGATGGCCTGCTGGTCACAGAGTTTCTGACTTGTTGAACTGCCCCATGCGAAGAAAATGTATGGTTTGGTCTGCAACTTCAGTGTTGTAACGCATCATGGAGTGTCCGGATGGTACAATCGTGAAATCCTGCATCTTATCCAGCTTGGTGGATTCGACAGAAACCAACCCATCATCGAGACCTGGAATCAGCTCATCGTTATCTGATGAGCTTATCCCGGCAATAACGCCAACCGGATAATCTGGTTCCGGCAGAGTGTTCGGAAAACTCTCTTTAGTGGTTCCCAGTGATAGAGCTGCCGGACCGGCAAGATGGCCCCACCATTTACCATTGGCATAATCAGCAACCTCGGATCCCCGGTTGGGTGTTCCGATCAAGACCACTCTACCCAGGTTATCGGGTCTGTTTTCCAGCAGATAGGCGCGTATCAGTAAGCCACCCAGAGAGTGGCCGACAAAATGCACCCGGTTGTTGATCGACCCGCAGCAGTCGTTAATCTGCTGACTGATCTCCTGGATTATTTGCTGTGATGTTCGATTGAGAGAGGCATAGCCAATGGTCTCCACGTGAAAGTCTGCCTCTTCAAGTCTCTGTTTCAATCGCCACATCGCCATATTGCTGCGGGCCAGACCATGCAACAGGACCACGACTTCCTTTTCACCAGACTCACTGGATTCAGCCGGATTTTCCCAGATCGGCACCAACATAACGATCAGCAGTGAAGCAAATGTTAAAAGCAGCAGTTTCTGTTTCATCTTTTCATTCAAACGTGAGATGTTTACTGATAACGCTCTCTGAACAGCCCAGGGCTGACACCCTTCCAGTTGTTGTAGGCCCGAATGAAGGAGTTGGTTTCCTGAAACCCCAGCATAAATGAGATTTCGCCTAACGAGAGATGGGATTTCTTCAGGTAGTGATCTGCCAATTCGGATCGTACACTTTGTAGTACCGATTGATAGGTCTCTGCTTCATCCGTAAGCTTTCTCTGCAAGGTTCGCTTACTCATGGCAAGCCGTTGTGCGACAGACTCGATCGAACTGTCACCACTGGGGAGCGCTTCAAGGAGAACCGATGCCACCCGCTCTGTGAAACTCGCCGAAGCATCCAGATCTTTCAAACGTTGATTCAGTTTTCCTTCGAAAAAGGCCCAGATCGAAGCATTCGAGGTCAGAAACGGCATAGTGGCATCTTTTGCGCTGAAACTGATTGAGACCTCTCTACCCGACTTCAATCGACAACCGAAATAGTCCACATAGGGCTGAAGTTTTTCCGGCAGTATGGGTAGCTGGACAGCCAATGGTCTGATCTCGGTACGGGTGGCAATTCGCGCCAGTTGAGTGAAAAACACCAGCTCGGTTATACCTAACGAACTCGGCATATTCTCTTCATATCCATAGCATTCAATCGACAAGCGGGTCTGCCTGGGTGAGATATCGACCGTCAAGACCATTGGACCGATCAACGGCTTGTAATCTCTCAACCGCTTCAGCGCGGTATTCAGGTCCGGACTGCAGATGGAGGCAAAGATCGCAGGATCAAAGGATTCGACACTCAAATGCTTGGCAAGCAGCAGTGCGATGTTCTGCTCACCGACGATCACTTCAAGACTACGCCAGAACTGATAGTACTGGGCTGGTGTCAGGGTCGCATCTTCCCGGATGAACAGATCCGCAGGCAGATTGGCATGTTTCAGCACCGCTGACATATCAACCTGCATATCCTTGAACAGGATCGCCCAACTCGGGGAGATGACGAAATTACTGGCGCGTTTCATGATGTGGTTTTTGCCTCAACAGGTTGTGCACTCTTCTCCATGGCCTGACGGGATAGTTTCAACACCAGTTTTCTCGGTAGTAGAGGAAAAACCCAGTTCAGCATCAGATCCAGCCCCTTCTCATTGATCGCAACAAGTTGGCCTCTCTGCATGGCCCGGTAGCCATATTCTGCCACTGATTCCGCCGTCTTGGCATTTTTCCAGACATCAACACCTTCCAGGTTTCCGGCTTTGACGAATCCCGTATCCACCGCTCCGGGACACAAGGCGGTTGCCGTCACATGGTATTCAGCCACCTCCTCCGCTATGGCCTGGGTGAACGAAGTCACATAGGCCTTGCTCGCATAGTAGACCGCCTGTAAAGGGCCAGGCATAAAGGATGCTGTCGATGAAACATTCAATATACGCCCAGCTTGACGCGCCACCATTCCCTGCAGGTAGAGATGGGTCAGATTGGTCAAACTGACCATATTCACCTGCATCATCTGCTGCTCCGCCGCCAGCTCACGTTCATGGAACAGGCCATGGCCGCCAAAACCGGCATTGTTGATCAGGATATCCACGACGATGCCCAACGCTTCGGTTCGACTGAAAATTTCATTTGCGGCGTCAGGATCGGAAAGATCCGCAACGATGACCGTGACCTTGACACCCTGTTGCGACTCCAGTTCAGCTTGCAATGTTTCAAGTTTGTTACGCGATCTGGCCACCAACACCAGATCACCACCTTTGCTTGCATGTATCCTGGCCAGAGCTTCGCCGATGCCGCTGGATGCCCCTGTAATCAACGCTGTATTCGCTTGTGCCATTGCCTGTCTCCTCTGTTGTTCACTTCGATGTAGATAGTCTAGATATTCGGAAGACGACACACACTGGCAGAAGATGACAGATAACTATCCATTTATGCCAACCGGTAAGACAATCTGTGTTTCGGTTATTTCCCGGTTGATTCAAAAAACAGATGCAAAACGACCTGTTTGAGCACTTACATAACGCCTCAGACTATCTATACTCATGGTGCGGATTAACCACCTGGAAGACACCATGACCGACATCACTACCCTACTCGGCTCTGAAGCGGATCAGCTGTTGAGCCACCAATGCAAGACCATTGATCAAACCATGCTGCAGCTGCCGGGAGCGGACTATGTGGAGCGGGTTGTTGCCGATAAGGATCTCAAACCCGGGGTCTTGCGCAATCTTCAGGGCCTGTTCAATACGGGCCGCCTGGCAGGTAGCGGTTACCTTTCCATATTACCGGTAGACCAAGGTGTCGAGCACTCGGGTGGTGCATCCTTTGCGCCGAATCCAATCTACTTCGATCCAGCAAAAATCGTCGAACTTGCGATTGAAGGTGGCTGCAACGCGGTCGCCTCAACTTTGGGGGTGCTGAGTTCGGTATCACGCCGCTATGCCCACAAGATCCCGTTCCTGGTCAAGCTGAATCACAATGAGATGCTCACCTACCCGACCATCTACGACCAGACCCTGTTCGCATCGGTGGAACAGGCTTTCGATATGGGTGCGGTGGCGGTTGGCGCCACAATCTACTACGGCTCCCCGGAGTCGCGTCGCCAGATCATGGAGATCTCGGAGGCATTTCAGCAGGCCCACGAACTGGGCATGGTGACCGTGCTCTGGGCCTATTTGAGAAACAGCTCCTTCAAGGTGGACGGAGTGGACTACCACGCTTCGGCTGACCTTACCGGTCAGGCCAACCATCTGGCAGCCACCATTGGAGCGGATATCGTCAAGCAGAAGCAGGCTGAGGGCAACAGGGGCTATCAGGCCGTCAAGTTCGGTAAGACCCATGACAAGGTCTATAGTGAGCTCACCTCGGAACATCCTATTGATCTGGTCCGGTATCAGGTTGCCAACTGCTACATGGGACGCGCCGGATTGATCAACTCCGGCGGCGCCTCGTCGGGTCAGGGTGATCTGGCCCAGGCCGTACGAACCGCTGTGATCAATAAGCGGGCCGGAGGTATGGGCATGATCTCGGGACGCAAGGCCTTCCAACGCCCCATGAGTGAAGGTGTTGAGTTGCTTAACAGCATTCAGGACGTCTATCTCGACAACCAGGTTACTATCGCCTGACACTCACAATAAACTGTTGTTAAGGATGTCTTGAAAACTCTGAATAAAGACCGGATTGGTTAAAATCGTTGCATGGCCGGCGTGGAAGCCATACAAGCGTGTGGCTTCAGCCTGCAACGACAGGGGAATCTGACTCTCCAGATCAACCACCCCATCGTCACTGTCACCACCCTGGTAGGAGAACACCAGGTGATAGGGTATCTCCTCAGGCCAGGGCCAATCCCGGATGATGCGCAGGAACTCGCTGTTCTGCGCGATGTCCCTCCATGAGGGAATCACGATCGGGGATGAACGGGCGCCGAACTCGGCGCTGGCCATACCGTCCATGGGACTGTTTATCGTCATGGTCAGACCGATCACAGGATGATGCTCACTTTCGATATATTTCTTCACAGTAGATCGCATCACCAGCCCACCCATGCTGTGGGCAATCAAATAGAAATTATCGAACGGATACTGAGTTTCCAGCTGATTGATGCTTTTCACCAGATAGTCACTGACAATGTCCAGTCTCAGGCCGCTTGGATAGTGCAGCACCCAGGGTTCAAAGCGTTGAGTGTCGAGGCTTTCCACCAATTCAACAAACTCCAGCGGTGTCCCACCTGCACCATGGATGAAGATCACCGGAATCCGCTTGGCCTCCGATGAACTGAGCATATAGAGCCCAATACCCACCTGATCGATGAAAGAGATCGGTTTCCACAATCCGAGTGATCCGATCTCACGGGAAAATCTCGGATCATCCAGAGAGGCAATCTCTCCGGTATGGTCCTGATCAATCTCAAAAGAGATATTGTCCCGGTTTGTTTGGTTAGCAATCGGCCCCTTGATTACCAGTCTATCCAGTTCAACATGCCCACTGGATTGCAAGACCACTGGGGATGCATTGAACAGATCACTGCCACCATACAGGGTTGCCGGTTCGATTTGCTGATAGAGAGTGTCCCGGTTGTTGTCCTGGAATGCGGCAACATAGTAGGTGCCTTGCTGGGCGTAGAAACGAAACTCACCAGCCCCCTGCAAAACATATTTTCGCTCCAGCTTGGGTGCAAACTCCTGTTTGGTAAAAAGCAATATCGTCACCGGTGCATCACTGCCACTCTCGATATCCACGTAGCCGGAGATGGTTCCTGCCTTGTTCACACCCTGGCTCTGTTGTGAGATCTCCAATAGTGAACAGCCAGCGCCCAACAGAATGATAACCATTGATGTCAAAAGTGTGCGCGTCAGGTTTTGCGACAGGATCGTTTGATCCAATAAACCGAGGTTATTAAGGGTTTTTATAAGCTTCATTGTGCAGCCACCAGCTGTCTATTTTTGTTGATTGGCGCTAAAGTAAAGTTTAAGCTGAATTCATAGGTTCATTGAAAGCACCGTTAATAACAGACGGGATTCCCAAAGGCATTCAAGTACACCAGCTTCACCCATTCAGTAAAGCGGGTACTCTTGACATGCCAGGGAAGCATAAAGGTGCCTCATCCACCCTCAGATTCAGGTTAAACCAAGAATACAAAAAGTCCAGCCTACTGGGCCTGTTCAGCTGGAGTACAAAGCAACAATGAATCAGTCAAATAGTGCCGTCATCGGTTTAGCTCTGGTCTTTCTCTCTCTCGGCGGGTGCAGTGAACCCCCAACCTCAACACAGACCGAGGTCATTCGCCCGGTAAAGAGTTTTTTGATTGAATCCACGGCCAGCGGCGCAATCCGCACCTTTCCTGCGCGCATTGATGCGGGTCGCAAAGCGGAACTCGCTTTCCGTGTCTCAGGGTTACTCAAGGAGTTGAGTGTCAAAGAGGGGGATCAGGTCCAGGCGGGGCAACAGGTCGCGACACTCGATCCAACCGACCTGCAGATCGTCTATAACGATCGTGAAGCCAACTTTGACCAGGCCAAGCGTAACTTCACCCGAGCTAAAGAGTTGGTAAAAAAGGGAAATATCTCGAAGATGGATTTCGACAGACTTGAAGCGGAATTCAAGAGTTCCAGTGCCTCACTGAAAGCTGCCCAGCAGGACCTCAACTACACCAAGCTGACAGCCCCCTTCAGCGGTACCATCGCACGACTCAATATCGATAACTTTGAAGAGGTGCAGGCAAAGCAGTCGATCCTGGTGCTGCAGGACATCTCGGAACTCGAAGTGAAATTCGATGTACCGGAGAATCTATTGCGGGGATTGTCATCCGAGGATCGGGAGAGTGCCAAAGACGATGTGTCGGTGAGTGTCTCGTTTGCAGACATTCCCGGCAGCAGCTACCCACTCAGCTTCCGCGAAATCACCACCCAGGCCGATGCCAAGACCCAGACCTTTCAAGTCACTTACACCATGCAAAGACTGAAGAGTGCCAATATCCTGCCCGGCATGACCGCCAAGGTGACCGTCGATTTCAGTAAGTTTGACAGTGATAGCGACGTCTTTACCGTACCCGCCAGCGCCATCGTCGGTGACTATAAACTCGATCCCCAGGCCTGGGTCATAGAGACTGAGAGCATGACGGTTCAGCCCCGCAGTGTGAAGGTCGGCCGCCTGTCAGGGGAAAACATCGAGGTTTTCGAAGGGTTGATGCCAGGTGACCGGATCGTTACCGCAGGAGCCCCGTTTCTGGTGGATGGAATGAAGGTACGGCTGATGCCGGAGAAAGAACAGGCCATACAGAGAGCTGAAGACCTGAAGTACCAATAGCCGGCAACAGCAAGTATAGGGGCACACATGAATATCGGGGAATACTCTGTCCGCACACCGGTCATCTCCTGGTTGCTGGTTATCATTCTGGTCGGTGGTGGCCTGCTCAGTTTCGATAAAATGGGCAAGCTGGAAGATCCGGCGTTCACCATCAAAAACGCCAAGGTCATCACCCTCTATCCAGGCGCATCCGCCCAGGAGGTGGAGGATGAGGTGACCTATCACATCGAAGACGCCATCCAACGCCTGGAACAGGTCAAGCGGATCAATATGTCGATCTCACGACCGGGTATGTCAGACATCTCCATCGAATTCAAGGATAAGTATCGGGGCGATGATTTTCCTGACATCTACGATGAGTTGAGACGCAAAATCGTCGACATGAAAAACAAGCTGCCACCCGGCGCCCAGGATCCGATGGTGATCGATGATTTCGGGGATGTCTTCGGGGTCTATCTGGCGCTCACAGGCCAGGGGTACAGCTGGCGGGATCTATGGGATTTCGCAGATTACCTCAAGCAGCAACTGGTGTTGGTGCCTGGAGTTCGGAAAGTCTCAATTGGCGGTGAGCAAAGGGAAGTGGTCTATGTGGACATGTCACGGGAACGACTCGGAGAGCTCGGCATCTCTCCATCCAGCATCGCTCAACTACTTGAGTCGCAAAATGCGGTGGTTACAGCGGGTCATGGCAATGTACAAAAGCAACGCCTGCGAATTGTCCCCAGCGGGGAACTTGAATCGGTCACAGCGATCGGCGATATCCTGGTCGCCTCTGATGATAAACGGCTGATCTACTTGAAAGACATTGCGACCATCTCCCGTGCTTACGATGCGGTACCCAGTCAACTCTACTATCTGAACGGCAAACCGGCATTGACCATCGGTGTTTCCATGCTGACCGGTGAAAACGTGGTAGCGGTAGGAGAGCGTCTGCGCAACCGGATCGAGCAGCTGATCCCCAATATACCCATCGGCATGGAAATCAAGGAGATCTACAACCAGCCAGCGGAAGTCGACAAATCGGTGAGTGGCTTTATCGTCAGCGTGGGCCAGGCTGTCGCTATTGTGATCATCGTGTTGCTGGCATTTATGGGTCTGCGGGTCGGTTTCATCATAGGCGCGGTACTGCTGATTACCGTATCCGGAACCCTGCTATTGATGTACCTTGACGGGATTGAGCTGCAACGCATCTCCCTCGGCGCCCTGGTCATTGCCCTGGGTATGCTGGTGGATAATGCCATCGTGGTGGCTGAGGGTATGCTGGTGCGCATGCAGCGTGGTATGAGGGCAGCCCAGGCCGCCCGGGAGACGGTGGGGAAAACCATCTGGGCTCTGCTGGGCGGTACCATCATCGGTATACTAGCCTTCTCAGCCATCGGCCTATCCCAGGACAGTACCGGTGAATTCGCCAACTCCCTGTTCTGGGTGATTCTCTACTCTCTGCTGCTCTCCTGGGTCACAGCCATCAGTACAACCCCCCTGCTCTGCGCACTGCTATTGAAACCCGGTACAACGACTGCAGATCAGAGTGAGGACCCCTATGGCAGCGGTGTCTTCAGACTGTTTCGTAGTCTCGTCGATCGTGCGATCCGTCTGCGTTGGATTACCGTGAGCTTTGTGATCGGCCTGTTTGTGCTCGCAGTGATCGGCTTCGGCAGTGTCAAGCAGGCCTTCTTTCCGGAATCCAACACACCCATGTTCTTTGTCGACATCTGGGAGATCGAAGGAACGGATATACGGTCCACCCGTGAAGACACTCTGAGGATCAACCAGTTTCTGCTTGATCAGGAAGGTGTGGAGCAGACCAGTATCACCATTGGTGGTGGCCACCAGCGTTTCACTCTGGTCTACAACCCCAAAGAGACTTCCTCTGTCTACAGCCAGATCATCGTCAAGACCGATACCCGTGAGCGAATTGCCGAGGTCTGGGAGAAAGTCGACCGGCATATGAAGGAGCACTACCCCTGGACCGATCCGATCATCAAATCCCTGCGGATTGGCCCCGGTCGGGACAGCAAGATTGAAGCCCGTTTCCAAGGACCGGATCCAATCGTACTGCGTAAGCTCTCTTTACAGGCCCAGCAGATCATGCGGGCCGACCCTGAAGCTAAGGATATCCGCGATGACTGGCGTCAGCCGGTAAAAATGATACGGCCGATTTTCAATGAACAGGTTGGCCGGCAACTGGGCATTACACGGGAGAGTCTCGCCTATGCCCTGCAATATGCGATGGATGGCACCCCTGTGGGTCAGTTCCGGGACGGAATTCGGGTATTACCCATCTATATGCGAGCCTCCGAAGATGAGCGCAGCGATGTGGGTAACCTGCGGGATATCGTGCTCTGGAGCCCTGTATTGAATCAGTCCGTACCGGCAGCTCAGGTGGTTAACGGTTTCGAGACAGTTTTCGAAAATCCGCTGATCCGCTCCCGCGACCGGATTCAAACCATCATCGCCCAGTGTAATCCAACCGGTGAACTGGCAACCCCGCTGTTTAACCGGCTCAAGCCGCAGATCGAGGCGATGGAACTGCCCCCTGGCTACAGTTTCAGCTGGGGTGGTGAGTATGAGGATTCAAAGAACGCCCAAGCCGGTCTTGCCAGTTCACTGCCTTTCGGTTTTCTGTTGATGATCCTGGTGAGTATTCTACTTTTCGGAAAACTGCGCCAACCACTCATCATCTGGCTCACCGTGCCCTTGGCTATTGTCGGTATCACGGCGGGACTGCTCGGTTTCAACGGCGCCTTTGATTTCATGTCCCTGCTTGGGGCGCTGTCACTGATCGGCCTGCTTATCAAGAACGCCATCGTTCTGATCGATGAGATCGATCAACAGATCGCCAATGAGAAACCGGGCTATGAAGCGATTCTCGACTCAACGGTGAGTCGTCTGCGACCGGTGGTGTTGGCCGCCGCAACCACGATCCTTGGGCTGATTCCGTTGCTGCAGGACGTCTTCTTCGTCAATATGTCCCTGACTATCATGGCCGGACTGGGTTTCGCCACCCTGCTGACCCTGCTGTTCGTACCGACACTCTATGCCATTATGTTTAAGATCGAAGCACCAGCGGAGCGATAGTAGTTGAAGCTATCAAACGGAAAAACCGTATATGCCTAGACTCTGATGAGTCTGCTCTGGTTCCTGGAAATCACTGCTTTCTGGTGCGGATAGCGGAAACCGACTCCTCGGACTACGCTGCCTCAGGGATTTAATGAAGCCTGTTTGATGACCTCACCAGGCAAGGTTTCAGGCGCCGGTGAAAACTGCAATCTTTTAATCGCACTCAAAGGAATGATATTCAGATGGCCGTCCGCTTCGATGACCAATCGATCGGCCTTCATAGCATCGTTCAATTTACCCATCAGGTCGTAATGGTCTTTAGCCTGTTTAGGAAAAGTGAAGGTCTCGCTCGTACCATCCAGATAGTGAATAACTAAAAATCTACTGGCAGCCATCTCCACCCTCCAGCTTGTGAGTGATTGATTCAGGAATCATTATTTACCGGTTAAGCTTAGTAGGATACAGATATCGATTCAACACCATAGCCAGGCCGATGGATATCTGGCAGATCGATATGTGATGATACCTATGCGTGACTTAATTCCACCTTAACCTGATCGGTAGCAGGGAGCCTCATATTTGATGCTATAGTGACTGAATCAAGACACTTTTTGGTAATTCACTTTTTGTCATCCCTGCATATGCCGGCATAAGAAATCCATCTGAGAGCGTCAAATTTCCAACCAATCGAGGTTAACCTGTTGAACCGCACGATATCTCAGTTCCTAATCGTTGCCCTGTTGTTGCCAGTCATTTCTCATGCAACAGACTTCAGTCGTCAGTTTGCCCTGGTCGACCCTTCCGTGGTTGTGCTCCATACCTACTCCACCTCTCCAGTCACTGAAAAAGTGGAGCAAGGCCTTGGCAGTGGTGTGGTCATCAGTCCAGAGGGTGATATTCTGACAGCAGCACATGTCGTCCATACCAGTGATGCGGTTCATGTTGAATTCAAAGACGGCCAACGTGTACTTGCCTCGGTCGAAGGCACGGAACCTGCTGCCGATCTTGCTTTACTCAAGTTACAAAAGATTCCGGACAATCTGGTCGTTGCCAAGCTGGGAAACTCCGACAAAGTCCGTGTCGGTAATGAAGTATTCGTAATCGGATCACCATACGGACTTCACCATACCCTCACCACAGGGCACATCAGTGCCAGACACTCAGGCCCTGAACTGGGCAAGCTATTTCTGCTCGGTGACTTTTTACAAACCGATGCCGCCATCAACAAAGGTAACTCCGGAGGACCGGTCTGTAACCTCGATGGTGAAGTGATCGGCATCGTCAGCTACATCGAGACCACATCCGGGGGTCACCAGGGAATAGGCTTTGCCGTAACCTCGAACACTGCCAGAGAGTTGATGCTGGAGAGAAACAACTATTGGAGTGGCTTGAATGGCTTGCCGATCACAGCGGATATCGCAAAGGCCATCAACTATCCCCTGGATTATGGGGTGTTGATACAAAAGATCGCTGAAGGCTCTGCAGCCGATCGACTTAAATTGCGCGAAGGCACCATTCCGGTAAAAATCAACAACCAGGAACTGTTACTGGGTGGCGATATCATCGTATCCGTTGCTGAGATACCTCTGGATGGTCAACTCAGCTTCCAGAAAATAAGAGAAAAAATAGATCGTATGGACACGGGTAAGCCGATCAATTTTCAAATCTACCGCAACGGTATGCTGGCAGTTTTAAGTCTGGAAAAACCTTGATAGGCGACAATCAAGCCGTTGGCCGAATTGCTGATAATTCCCTGGTCAATAGGACCAGACCGCTTTGACTTCCAGTAAACCTTCAGAAAGCTCTATGACAAAGAACTCGCCACCTGAGAGTATGGTTTTCTCCTGCATGGCAACGAAGAAACCGGGCAGTTGTCCATTGTAGTTCAGGTTTTTCTGCTTATTGATGATCTTGGCTTGCAGCTGCAGCAGATCATCAACATTGTTCAAAGTAATGATCACTTCACCATCGATCTTTTCATCGAAGCAGATTGCCTTGAGGGTATCCTTGAACATCCTGTAGAGAATCGACTTTTGATCCTGAGATATCAGCTCTTCATTGACCGATATGTCGACCGTGATCTGCACTCCGGTGGTGATCGTATGACATTCGGAAACCAGTGAATTAAGTGCCGCCTTAAGGCCGAAATCATCCAGGCTCGGTGGACGTAAATCGAGTGCGACAGCGCGGATCTTGTGTGCCGCATTCTGCAAAGTGGGTATGATGACGGTTGTGAGCTGATCCGAATCTGACCCATCATCCTGCTTGTCAAACTGCAGGATATATTTCTCCAGTTGCATTTTGACTCCGGAAAGGGTCTGCACCACATCCTCATGCAACTCAAAGGCGATGCGTTTCTTCTCATCCTCCTGGGCATTGATCATTTTTGCCGTGAGAAATTCAAGCATCGCTTTTTTCTCCCGGGTAATACGGTTTTGCGCTTCAATAATCCGCTCGGAGCGCTTGATATGCATCAGTAGGAATGTATAGAGAAACAGCATCAGCAACATCGTTACAGACATCACGATGATGATTGCCCGCATGGCATGACTGACATAGTCACTGATGTCGTAATAGACCTCCATCACACCCATCACCGGAGTGTTTTCATTCGTGCGAATCGGCACATAGGTCTGCACCAGATTCACATCGTGATCATTGGTATTAAAGATACTGAAACTGTCCCGATAGTTCAAAACCGTTCGTGGAGTGCCTGACAGCGCAGAGATAAAGCCGTCATTATCCTCATCATCGTCGTCATATGCATCGGCCCTGGAAGAGTAAGCCACTTTTCCCGAACGATCATAAAGTTTGACTCGGTCTACATTGGTATCCCTTATCATTCTCTGCAATGCACGTTCTAGCATCGGCTCCAGCGGCATCTCGCCAGGCTTTTTATCATTCAGCTTCATCAGATTCAGGTACATCACAAAATGGTCATTCAGTGTGTACTCTGTGGCGATGGTCAGTGACTCATTGCTCTGCTTTGTGGAGTCCTGGATGATGCGGGCCGTTTCATATCGAAACAGAAAAAGGATGACGATGGCGATCAGGATAATGGCAATAAAACTGATTATGCCGAATCGTTTGGCAAGTTGATAATCTTCCCGGTATTGAGTTGCGTTGTGGTTGATATTGTTATCCATCAAGCAAATCTCATAAATTTACAATTTTTTACAACGCGAGTCAGGGTGCTATCCAACCAGTGAGATTAACGATTCCTCCTTTGCCGTCAGTTTTAGCTACATAGAACCCCCGTGATGCAAACCTTTGATCCGGCGCCATGCTGAGGCGAGGGAAGATTGAGGTATAAGGTAAGTCATCAATCATGTGTTCAATCTTTTCAATCATGTAGTCGCGATAGAAATAGCCACGAATGTGCTTAACCGCATCGCCCAGCACCTTCAGCGAAAAGTAGGCGTTGGCTTGAATCTCTTTGCTCTCTTTATTATAGATCCTTTTTGCTCTGAACCAACCGGTTGAACGGATCAGCAACCTGTTCAACTTATCGGGCATTTCAGCACTGTGAATAAACAGAACAGAGTCCGTCAAGTCCTGCGGAATAAGCTTGGTGTCTGTTCCATAATATTGACTGGAGAGCATGATCAACTCAGCGCTGTTAAGCTGCCCGCTGTTGAAGAGTTGTTCTGATTTGCCTCTATCCAGCCACAAAACGACTGTATCGTCCTTGCCTATCCGGAAATCGCTCGATGCTTGGTCGCCAAGTTGCCCCAGAGAAACCGAGTCTACGCTGATTCCAGCCTTATTCAGCTCATCAATCAGCGCGTTGGATGAGATGGAACTCAGCATGTCAGATTCATCATGAATCTGCACGACACGTGCGGCAGGACGATTCTTGCGGATATAGGAGGCAACCGCTTCAGACTCATGCGACGCCCCCTTGTTCAGATAGATGGTGTAGTAGTTCTCATCACTGATCACCGGCTGCTGCGTCGTAGGGAAAAGACAGGGTATGCCATGCCCTTCACAAAACTCACTGACCCGGCTCCAGCCTGTCGGAACCAGCCCGTTGACCAGCGCGAATACCGGTTGCTTTGTATAGTATGTGCTCAGTTGTTCCGGCCAGCTCGCTTCATCACCTTTCAGTTCCCAAACATGGATCTGCCACTTACGATAGGGCTTGAACATCCACTCCTTGTGCCATGGCGCATTCTTGGCCCGTTTTGTCTCATATCTGGTTTCAATGTTCTTCTGCTCGACATAGGTCTCCAT
>JAHRHW010000453.1 GCA_019100305.1 Candidatus Thiodiazotropha taylori
ATTGGGCGACTATAAAAACCAAGGGGAGAAGCGACACCATGAGTACTTCCAGACATGTCTTTGCATTCGATAAGGGTGACGGAAAGGACAAAAAACTGCTCGGGGGCAAGGGGGCAAACCTTTGTGAAATGACCCAATTCGGTTTGAATGTGCCACCGGGTTTCGTCATCAGCACGGAAGCCTGTCTCGACTATCTGGCAACCGAAAACAAAGTTCTGCCCGCCGAATTGATGGAGGATGTGCGTACTCATATGCAGCAGGTGGAGGCGTCCACCGGCAAGGGTTTCGGTGATCCGGCCAATCCGCTACTGGTCTCAGTGCGTTCCGGTTCCGCCATGTCGATGCCCGGAATGATGGATACCATCCTCAATCTGGGGCTCAACAGCAAAACCCTGCAGGGGGTTATCGAACAGACCGGTGATCCTCGTTTTGGTTACGATGCCTATCGTCGCTTCATCCAGCTGTTCGGCAAGGTCGCCCTGGGGGTCCCTGATGAAACCTTCGATGAGGAATTCGAAGCGGTCAAACAGAATGCCCATGTGAATGAGGATGTGGGCCTCTCCGCTGAAGATCTCAAGGAGATCAGCGAACGATTTCTGACTGTTTTCGAACAGCAGACCGGGCGGCCTTTCCCGGAAGATCCCTACGAGCAGTTGGAGATCGCCATCAAAGCGGTCTTCGGCTCCTGGATGGGCAAACGGGCGGTGGACTATCGCCGCCAGTTCAACATCACACCCGATATGGCCAACGGCACGGCGGTCAATGTCTGCACCATGGTGTTCGGCAATCGGGGTAACGATTCGGCTACCGGCGTAGCTTTTACCCGTAATCCGGGTACCGGTGAGAACAAGTTGTTCGGTGAATATCTGGTCAACGCTCAGGGAGAGGATGTGGTGGCCGGTATCCGCACCCCCAAACCAATTGCCCGTCTGGCTGACGAGATGCCGGAGATGGCCTCACAGTTGGAGACTCTGCGACAGAAGCTCGAGGAGCACTACAAAGAGGTACAGGACTTCGAGTTCACCATCGAACAGGGCACGCTCTACTGTCTGCAGACCCGCAACGGTAAGATGAATGCCACAGCCATGGTACGTACGTCGGTGGAGATGGTGGAAGAGGAGCTGATCAGTCGGGAACAGGCCCTGCTGCGCATAGATCCTGCCTATCTGGAGCAGATGCTCTATCCCCGTCTGAACAATGTGGTGAAGGCCGAGCCGATCGCCCAGGGGTTACCTG
This sequence comes from Candidatus Thiodiazotropha taylori, assembly GCA_019100305.1. Classification (GTDB taxonomy): domain Bacteria; phylum Pseudomonadota; class Gammaproteobacteria; order Chromatiales; family Chromatiaceae; genus Thiodiazotropha. The sequence continues at coordinate 1,237 of JAHRHW010000453.1, forward strand.
CATCGCCCGGTGCTGCCAGTGGTGTGGCGGTATTCGATGCGGACCGGGCTGAGATGATGGGTAATGATCAGGGACAGCAGGTGATCCTGTTGCGAGAGGAGACCAAGCCGGAAGATATCCATGGTTTTTTTGCCTCGGAGGGTATTCTCACCAGTCGTGGCGGCAAGACCTCTCATGCGGCGGTCGTCGCCCGGGGTATGGGTAAGCCCTGTGTGGCAGGCGCCGAGGGCATCAGTGTGGATGTTCAGAGACGCGAGGCGATTGCCAAGGGGACAGTGATACGAGAAGGTGACATGATCACCATCGATGGCAGCAGCGGCAATGTCTATCTGGGTAAGATTCCCATGGTGGAACCCGATTTTACCGAGGAGTTGAATCGCCTGTTGCGCTGGGCCGATGAGGTTGCCTACCTGCGGGTGATGACTAATGCGGACACCCCAACCGATGCCAAGCGGGCGCTCAAATATGGTGCCATGGGGATCGGGCTCTGTCGCACCGAACGCATGTTCAATGCGGTGGACAGACTGCCGGTGGTGATCGAGATGATCGTGGCGGAGACTCCGGAACAGCGCCAGGCGGCCCTCGACAAACTGCTGCCTATGCAGCGGGGCGATTTCAAATCGATTCTCGAGGTGATGTCACCCAGGCCGGTGACCATCCGTCTGTTGGACCCACCAATCCATGAGTTTCTACCGACTGAACAGCAGTTGCTGCTCGATCTGGAGGAGTTGCAGCATCTGCGGAATTCCGTACGGGGGATGAACGTCCTGGCCGGTAGCATGATGTTGCTGCAGGATCCGGAGAATGCCAAACAGGAGGCTGATTCACTGCGCCATATGGTGGATGAGAGCCTGGTTGAGCAGGCAATCGAGAAAAAGAAGACCATGCTGCGCAAGGTGAGAGCACTGACAGAGACCAATCCGATGCTGGGACATCGTGGTGTGAGGCTTGGCATCACCTTTCCAGAGATCTACTCAATGCAGATCCGCGCCATTCTGGAAGCGGCTGCCGAGTGTGCCGCCAAGGATCTGGAAGTGCATCCGCAAATGATGGTGCCCCAGGTGTGTACGGTTGAAGAGTTGAAGAAGGTGCGCGAGATGGTGGATGAGATTCGCGCCGATGTGGAGGAGAAATCCGGTCAAAAGCTCAATTTCCGTTTCGGCACCATGATCGAGGTGGTGCGGGCCTGTATGCGGGCCGACTCGCTGGCGGAAGAGGCGGAGTTCTTCTCATTCGGCACCAACGACCTGACCCAGGCGACCTTCTCATTCTCCAGGGAGGATGCGGAGAACAAATTCCTGCCGATGTACAACCAGAACGACATTCTGAAGGACAACCCTTTCGAGGTGCTGGATGAGAAAGGTGTCGGCAAACTGATGCAGCTGGCCGTGGAGTGGGGACGTCAGAACAAAAAGGAGCTGAGTGTTGGGATCTGCGGTGAACACGGCGGACACCCCAGCTCAATCGAATTTTGTCATCGGGCCGGTCTGAACTATGTCTCCTGTTCGGCACCCCGTGTGCCGGTTGCCCGACTGGCTGCTGCGCATGCCAGTCTGCTGAATGGG
>JAHRHW010000454.1 GCA_019100305.1 Candidatus Thiodiazotropha taylori
CGGTTGAAAAACACCGCGCCAATCTGATGAAAAAACTCGACCTGCACAACGTATCGGCACTGACTACCTATGCGCTGGAAAAAGGTTTGATAAGCCGCTAATCGGAAAAGCTCTGATCAATCCATTGATCTTTAGGATCTCAGTCGGGAGAGATCGATTCCAGTTACGCTGATCGCGTAACCGTTGAAATCGACTGATTTGCTTTGTAGGAACTATCTACAGGGGAAAGGAAGCGCGGATCTGCACGCCTTGATCGATGCCGGTATCGATGCGGATTCTGCCATCAACCGATTCAGCCCGCTCACGCATACCGACCAATCCCATTCCCAGGTTGCCCTGAATTTCGGAAGGATCGAATCCGACGCCGTTATCGATAACCAGCAGATGAATGGCATCATGCGCCTGTAACAGGGAGACTGTTATGGTCTTCGCTTTTGAGTATTTGACCGCATTGTTCAGGGACTCCTGTACGATGCGATAGATGACACTCTTATAATCCTCGGGTATCGACTCTTCATCGACGTCGAAATCGGTGACTACATGAGTATCGCTGCAGACTTTGGTTATCTGACGACACTGCCAGGAGATTGCGGGGATGACACCCAAATCGTCCAGAATCGCCGGGCGGATAGCACTGCAGATCGATCTCACTTCGGACATCGCCTGCTTGACCATGGATGAGACAGCCTCCAGAGATTCACGCTGTTGACTCCGTGATGCCTCCTGCTGCCCATCACAGCCATCAAGACAACGCTGAATATGCAGGTTCATGCTGGTGAGCAGTTGCCCCAGACCGTCGTGGAGTTCGCGGGAGATACGTTTTCTCTCAAGCTCCTCAGAGCTGACATGCTGATGATGCGCACCCTGCTTTAACTGCTTGAGACAGGAGAGACCATCCTTGATATGTTGATTGGTCAATCTGAGGTTATCGTTGATTGAGAGACCGGTCTGAGCATCCTCTTCCGCCGATGGAAATGGAGACGAAGCGAGTTTTAAATCGGAAATCCTTATGAACGCGTCACTGCCCAGATGATCGTTTACCAATGCCATGTAGTAACCCTTTATTGTTGTGCCGTATCCAATAACACTTCTCGGCTTTTTTAAAATAATGTTTAAATATTAGAGAATTTAAATACTTTAAAATATGACGAATCTGTCACAATTGTCATGCTTAGCCATAATTGACATTTATCATTGCAGGGTTTATGCCATAATTGTATAATTGTACGAATTACATGGTGTTATAAAACAATTCTAATAAATTACAGCGTAATATAAAAAAAATAGTGTAAAAAATCCCGACAAAAAGTCCTCTTATTCCTATACTGCAATGGGTTAAATAACCCATTTTCGGGGTAGTAGTCGAAAAATTTTACAATGTTTAACTTGTCACTGACTGAGCTGGGCCTCCACCAGCCGCAGATCATCCCGGGTATCAACACCGTGACCGGGATCAGTATTGGCATTACTGACGTGGATCCGGCCACCATGCCACAGCACGCGTAACTGCTCGAGGGATTCAGCGCGCTCAATCGGCGCCCTCTGCCAGGCAACAAATCGAGCCAGATAACCAGCACGATAGGCATAGAGACCGATATGCCGGGCAAAACCGGTATCCGCAGGGAGTGGGCTTTCCGCGTCGATAAACTCATCACGATGCCAGGGTATCGGCGCTCTGCTGAAATAGAGTGCGTAGCCCTGGATGTCTGTCACCACCTTCACCACATGAGGATCAAACAGCATCTTGCGCTCGGTAATCGGTGCCGAGAGCGTGGTAACCCCGGCTGCATCGTGCTGACTCATATCCTCGGCAACCTGTGAGAGCAACTCGGCCGGCATGCAGGGTTCGTCTCCCTGCAGATTGACGACAATCTCTTCATCCGCCCAGCCTCGCTGGGTAACCACTTCAGCAATTCGATCGGAGCCGCTGCGGTGTTCTGCAGAGGTCATGCAGACATCCGCCGAGAACCCCCGACAGGCATCGGCAATTTGCTCGCTGTCGGTGGCGATCACCACCTGACTGGCACCGCTTTCAACAGCACGTTCGTGAACATGCTGGATCATCGGTTTGTCGGCAATCTCCAACAGCGGTTTTCCCGGCAAGCGCACCGAGGCGTAACGAGCGGGTATGACTACTTTGAAATTCATATCCATCAGCCTTCCGGAATCTCTTCGTCAGCGGGAATCTTCCGCGCCTCCTCTTCGAGCATCACCGGTATATCATCCCGTATTGGATAGGCCAGCCGATCGGCACGACAGATCAGCTCCTGCTCTTTCTTCATATAGAGAAGCTTCCCCTTACACACGGGACAAACCAAAATATCAAGCAGTTTTCTATCCATCTAAGAGCCTTTTCACCTTCGTCTTGAGTTGATGTTCAAATGCCGCGGCCACACTGGCAGCTGCCGGCACATACCAGTGATTGGGTTGGGCGAACTGTTCGCACTTTACCGCATCTTTCTCGGTCATGAGAACTGTCTTTTGGTCAAACGGAGCCAGATCATCGGCCGTAAAATCATGATGATCGATAAATGGGTGTCGATCCACAGCTAATCCTGCAGATTCCAGCATGCTGAAAAAGCGCTCAGGATGGCCGATACCCGCAACGGCATCGACAGAGGTCGGGACAAAATCTGCCAGGGGTTTACAGGCCCCTCCAGCAACCGGGCAGGCCATGTCGCCAACGACTGACATGCCATACTCTCCTTCGCCCGGATTGCCATTGATGATCACCAGATCGACCTGTTGCAGGCGTCTTCGGGTCTCCCGCAGTGGCCCGGCTGGCAGGCAGTAACCGTTA
>JAHRHW010000455.1 GCA_019100305.1 Candidatus Thiodiazotropha taylori
GCGCACCGCCGGTGCCTCGATCAGCCGGGACACAGTGAATGCCTCGCTGAATGCCGTACTCTCCGCAATCAACCTGGCGATGACCGAACAGCAGGCGGCATAAGCAGAACCGGGGTAAGGTGGCCTGTCAAGCAGGCCACCTCGAGCAATCCGCCAGCAAAAAGCTAAGCGGAGCACTGATCAACTACTGGCGAATCCCCTCAATCGAGAGTTCCAGTTGCACCGCTTTGGAGGCGGGCCCCAGATCGAACGGGATACCAAAATCGGCCAGGGCGATCTCAGTGGTACCAAAAAAGCCACGACGATAGCCACCCCAGGGGTCGTCACCATGCCCGATATGCTGCACATCGATCTCCACCGGCTTGGTGACACCACGCAGTGTCAGATCGCCCTGCAGACTCGCCTTACCGTCTCCCAGTTCCTTGAAGCCGGTTGAGACAAATTTCGCGGTTGGATACTTATCCACATAGAGAAAGTCTTCCCCGCGAAGGTGTTTATCACGTTCGGCGTGATTACTGTCGACGCTTGCCGGTTTGATGTCGACCATCACTTTGGCGGCAGCAGGATTCTTTTCGTCATAACTGAACTGACCACTGAAATCGTTGAAGCGACCAAACAGCCAGCTGTAACCAAGATGCTTGATCCTGAACTGTATGAAGGCATGCGCGCCTTTTTTATCAATGGTGTATTCCGCCGCATTCAATGGCAGAACAAAGGCAAATGAGAGTAAACCCAATAACCAAACTCTTTTCATCATCTCCAATTACTCCTAAGTAATATTTCAGGGATCACTCCCCGGTGAATAAACCAGCAGGCAACCGCTTCCCTATCAACCTGCTGATGGATCTCTTCAGGACGGGATGCCACTAGGCAGCCCGGCCTCTATTCAGTTGCTGGGTAATGGTGGCAACCCGGGCACCATAGGCTTCCGCAGTGGCCAGGTCGCCCGTGGAAGGTGCATCTCCGGGATTGACCTGAAAACTGGCCGCCATTGGACCGATATAGGAGCCAAGCCGATTCAGCACCTCCGGACCGGGACCCTGGATATGGTTCATTGATTCCGGGTCACTGGCCGCCGGATGCATCCCCAGGCTGACGAAAATCATGCCCTGCTGCATGGCATTGATCATCAGACCGACCAGGGTGTTCATCTTGTCGCCCGAGAAGGAACTCGAATTGGTAAAGGCACCGGCCACCTTGTCCTTCCAGGCCTGGGTGAACCATTTGGCCGCCGCGGTCTCGAGAAACTTCTTCATCTCGGCCGACATGCTGCCCATATAGGTCGGACTGCCGAAGATAATGGCATCCGCACTATCCAGCCGGTCCAGATCGGCACCGGCCTCCTCTGCGGTGAGCAGCAGGGCCTCGACACCATCGACAGCTGCGGCTCCCCGCTCCACCGCTTCTGCCTGTAACTTGGTATGCCCAAACCCGCTGTGATAGATAATGGCCACAGTTGTCATAGCAATTTCTCCTCTTACTGAATTGAATCTTTGATTTGACTGTTCACAGTGCCTAGCGACCCAACATCCGCAGCAGGGTCCGGTCACGATCGAAAAAGTGGTGTTTGATAGCGGCTAACAGATGCAGTGCGGAGACCACAACCACGCTCCAGGCCAGATAGAGATGGACCTTCCCGGCAATATCCTCCTGTTGATCCAGGCCACTCAGGGTGGCGGGAATGGCAAACCAGTCGAACACCTCCAACGGCCTGCCATCCGCGGTCGAAATCAGATAGCCACTGAGCATCAACAGGAACAGCATCAGATAGAGCAGCAGATGGACCCACACCGCCGCCATACGTTCATAGGGCTTATGTGTCTGCAGATGGTCCGGCCTTGGATTGCCCAGCCGCCAGATCAGCCTGAGCAGCAGCACAAAGAAAAGCATCACGCCGATCCCTTTGTGCCACCAGGGCCCAAGCTGGTACCAGGCATCGTAGTAACCCAGACTGCGCATCCACAGGCCCAGACCGAACAGGCCATAGACGGTGACAGCCACCAACCAGTGCAGACTGATGGCGACCGCACCATAACGCTCCCTATCGTTGCGCATCCTCATCAGAAGCGACCCTCCTGGTAGTCACTGAAAGCCTGTTTGATCTCATCCTGAGTATTCATTACAAAAGGGCCGCCTCGGGCGATCGGTTCACCCAACGGCTCTCCCGCAACCATTATCATGCGGCTCGGTTGTTGCGCCTTGATCTCAATTCCTGGCGCCTGATCCAGCACCGCCAGCCTCCTGCCGCTGAGTGGTTGACCAGCGATCTCCACACTACCGTTCAGCAGATAGACAAATGCGTTGTAGTGGGCTTCGATCGGCTCGATAAACTGCGCACCCGCCTCCAGCGAGATATCGAAAAAGCGTGCCGGCGTTTTAAGATCCGTTACCGGCCCGACGGTCTGTTGCGAAGTCTCACCGGCGATGACACGAATCTCAACACCGCCGCTGCGCTGTTCCAGGGGGATCTCCTGTTGATCGAACTCCTGGTAGCGGGGTTCTGTCATTTTGTCCCTGGCAGGTAGATTGACCCAGAGCTGAAAGCCGGCCAGCAACCCATCCTGCTGTTGCGGCATTTCCGAATGGATCACGCCCCGGCCTGCGGTCATCCACTGCACACCTCCGGTTTGCAGAATCCCGGTGTGACCTGCATTGTCCCGGTGCTCCAGCTTGCCGGCCATCAGATAGGTCACCGTTTCAAACCCCCGGTGGGGATGGGGCGGGAATCCACCAATATAGTCGTCCGGATTGTCGGAACGAAAGTCATCCAACAACAGAAACGGATCGAGTTGCATCA
>JAHRHW010000456.1 GCA_019100305.1 Candidatus Thiodiazotropha taylori
CATTTCGTTCAGGCTTGGAGTCGGGCGATCCAACGCTGCTGGAACCTGTCGTGGAACTATCCGGGGTAAGAGAAATGACCACATGTCCATATTGGCCATGGCCACCGGTCTGTCTTATGAAGCGGCCCTCAGCGTTGTCTACCGGCCGGTTGATCGTCTCTTTATAGGCAACCTTCGGCATACCGGTACGGACTGTCACACCATGCTCACGCTTCAATCGCTCCAGAACCACCTCCAGATGGAGCTCCCCCATACCGCCGAGCAGGGTTTGCCCGGTCTCTTTTTCCGCTTCGAATTTAAAGGTTGGATCATCTTCCGCCAGTTGCTGCAGAGCGTTGGCCAGTTTGTCATTATCCTGTGCAGTCATTGGTGAGATGGTGATCTTGATGACCGGTTCCGGAAATGAGATCGATTCGAGTAACAGAGGTTGATTGACAGCACAGAGAGTATCTCCGGTGACCGTCTCTTTCAGCCCCAACAGAGCGGCGATATCCCCTGTACCGATCTGCTTGATGTCTTCACGATGCTCGGCGTACATTCTTTCTAGGCGTCCGACGCGCAGGGTCCGGTTGTGTCTGGGATTGAGTATGTTAGCACCGGATTGCAGTACACCCGAATAGACCCTGACATAACACAGTCTACCTGCATAGGGATCTGTTACGGTTTTGAATATCAGCGCACTCAATGGTGACTCTGGATCGGGATCAAGCTCAATCGACTTGTCCGATTTCGGATCTGTCCCGGCAACCGAGCCGATATCGACAGGTGAGGGCAGATAATCGACAATGGCATCCAGTAGAGGTTGTACGGCCTTGTTCTTAAAAGCACTGCCACAGAGTACCGGGGTAAGGCTGTTGCTAATGGTTGCACGGCGCAGAGCCGCCTTGATTTGTGATTCAGAGACCTCGGCATTTTCCAGCCATAGATTCAGTAGCGGATCATCCACTTCCGCTATCGCCTCGATCATACTATTGCGTGCCGATTGAGCCGCCGCATTCAGCTCTGCTGGGATATCCTGATATTCAGGCGGGCTGTCCAAAGCCTCCTGCCAGACGATGGATTGCATTTTGATTAAATCGATAACACCTTGAAATTCACTCTCTGCACCGATCGGTAATTGTAAGCCGACCGGATTTGCTGAAAGCTGTTTACGTATGCTCTCTAAAGACTTTTCGAATTCCGCGCCGAGTCGGTCCATTTTATTGATGAAACAGATGCGCGGAACATGGTATTTGTCGGCCTGACGCCATACTGTCTCACTCTGTGGTTCGACACCCTGCGAGGCATCAAATACAACAACGGCTCCATCAAGCACCCTTAATGCCCGCTGTACTTCAGCTGTAAAATCGATATGTCCAGGTGTATCAATGAGATTGATCTGGCAATCCTGCCACAAGGCGGTGACTGAAGCATCCACAATGGTGATACCCCTTTCCCGTTCCTGGTCCATCCAATCGGTTATGGTGGTGCCATCATCAACTGAGCCGACCTGACGGGTACGCCCGCAATAGTAGAGCATGCGTTCCGTTGTGGTGGTTTTGCCAGCATCTATATGGGCTATGAGACCAATGTTTCGTATTTGTTCGATTGAAAAGTCAGCCGAGCTCATAAATAAATAATCCCTGGCGCTATAGGCAAGGCCGGTATGGTCAATAAGTCTGTAACCTATTGAAAATAGGGTTGTAGATAGTGATTTAACACTATTAGAGCTCTTTATTCATTATTAATCAATCAGTTAGTCTATCGAAACATCATACAACTCAGGTTGTACCCGCTGCATGAAGGTTTTATGCCGGATCTAAGTGTGAGGTTGTCATGATTTTCGCTCATAAACGGCTGATTTGTGCTGTATGGTCAGCCGGTATGCGGTGATTGCTCTGTAGTAAATTGCAACATTGTTTAGATTCTCCCCGCTTATTCATATCGAAGTCCTGTTTAAAAATGTAACGAATGGATTGGCGTCAACAAGCTCAGGGTGATTCTGTGTGGCAATCCACTCAACATGGATTCCAAGAGTGACTGCCCTGTGAAATTGCGTTAGTCTCAGGGTAGAGTCATGGTTAGACTCCATTTAACCCAGTAGCCCGGTATAACATATATCGCGCTTCCAGGTTGCCGGGTTATTCATTGACCGGATTCCGGCCAATCAAGAACAGGGTTGTTATTAGGGTGAATGGGATGTCCACAGACGAAGCTTCAATGGATCACGAGGCACTGCTACAGCTGCCGCATCTACTTGGTCAACTTAAGAGTAACTGGCCGATACTCCCTTCCGGTATTTGGAACAGTTCCTGTATCCAGACGGCTCTTCGTCAGCTCCATGAGCTTGTCCGATATAGCAAAGCCTTGGGATTGGTGAATATACATGAGCACTGTCTGGCTATAGAAAAAGCAATCAGCGATATTCATGAAGAGCATGAATTGCCCGATAGAGATGAGATGGATCAACTCTCTCGCTATCTGATTCAACTCACTCAGTCCGTTGAAGTCACAAGCGCCGGTCAACTGCACACTGATCTGTCGCTCGATTCCTGTCAGGTGATCTATTTACCGCGCAACAGCGTGGATGGTGATCTGATCACAACGGCTATTGAAAAGAACGGTTGGTCAGTCAGGCAGTTGTCTGATCTCGATTCACTTGAAAGTGTATTGATCAACCATCCGGTTGATCTACTGCTGCTCGACACCCAATACCTACCCTTTATCGATCAGTTAAAACACTGTTTGTCCAATCTGAATCGAGGTGAAACGAAAATACCGGAACTGGTTTTCATATCCAATGTTTGTGATGTAGA
>JAHRHW010000457.1 GCA_019100305.1 Candidatus Thiodiazotropha taylori
ATGAAATATCCGATTACTCGTCCGTGTCCTGGCTAGACTCATCCCCGTCAGCCTCGTCATCGGTTTCGCCATCCAGGTTTTCAACCCGCTCGATACCGATCAGTTTCTCTTCGTTACTGAGTCTGATCATGATCACACCTTGCGTGTTGCGCCCCATTTGAGAGACTTCGGCAACCCGGTTGCGTACCAGGGTTCCCCCATCAGTGATCATCATCACCTCATCCTCATCGGTGACCTGCACCGCACCAACCACGTTGCCGTTACGATCCGATGTCTGGATCGAGATAACACCCTGGCCACCTCGACCGTGTACCGGATACTCCTCGATTGCAGTACGTTTGCCGTAACCATTTTCAGTTACGGTCAGAACGTCACCTTCTGACGCGACAATCAGCGATACCAGCTTGTGTTCTGCGTCCAGGCGTATACCGCGCACACCACAGGCCGTACGCCCCATCGGTCGTACGTTGGCCTCAGAGAAACGCACCGCTTTACCACTGCTGCTGAAGAGCATGATGTCCTGTTCCCCATCGGTTACCGAGACCCCGACCAGCTTATCCCCATCTCTCAGATCCACGGCAATGATGCCATTTGCCCTGGGTCGGGAGAATGCCTCCAGTGAGGTTTTCTTGACCGTACCGGAACTGGTGGCCATAAAGACATAGCGATCTTCCTGATAGTCTCTTACCGGCAGAATGGCATTGATCTGTTCCTCACTGTCCAGCGGTAACAGATTGACGATCGGCTTACCACGGGCATTGCGGCCTGCCTGGGGCAGTTCGTAGACTTTCAGCCAGTAGACCTTGCCCAGGTTGGAGAAGCAGAGAATGGTATCGTGGGTACTGGCGACGAACAGTTTATCGACAAAATCCTCATCCTTGGTGGCGGTCGCCACTTTACCCTTGCCGCCCCGTCGCTGAGCCTGATAGGTACTCACAGGCTGAGCCTTGGCATAACCGGCATGAGAGAGCGTCACCACCACATCCTCTTCGGTGATCAGATCCTCAAGCGTCAGATCCAGGCGGGTTTGGATAATCTCAGTACGACGTTCATCACCATACTGTTCGATTATCTCGACCAACTCATCACGGATCACCTGCATCAGACGATCGGGATTGCCGAGAATGTCGAGCAGATCGGCGATCTTCTCCAGCAGATCCTCATACTCCTTGATGATCTTATCCTGTTCAAGACCGGTCAGACGGTGCAGTCGCAGTTCCAGGATGGCTTGCGCCTGGACTTCCGTCAGACGGTAGCCCGCTTCCGTCAGGCCAAACTCATCGGTTAACTCCTCGGGCCGGGTCGAGGCAGCGCCGGCACGTTCCAGCATCGTTTCAACAGCACCGGACTTCCAGCATTGAGCCAGCAGCCCCTTTTTCGCCTCAGCCGGACTGGCTGCCTGCTTGATCAGCTGGATCACTTCGTCGATGTTCGCCAATGCCACAGCCAAGCCTTCCAACACATGGGCCCGGTCTCTCGCTTTACGCAGTTCGTAGAGCGTTCTGCGGGTTACCACCTCACGGCGATGACGGATAAAGAACTCCAGAAGCTGTTTGAGGTTGAGCAGTCTCGGCCGGCCATCCACCAAGGCAACCATGTTGATGCCGAAGACACTCTGCATGGCCGTCTGCTGATAGAGGTTATTGAGTACCACTTCAGCCACTTCACCCCGACGCAGTTCGATGACGATGCGCATGCCGTCTTTATCGGATTCGTCACGCAGCTCCGTGATCCCCTCGATACGCTTGTCTTTGACCAGCTCGGCGATCTTCTCGATCAGCCGGGCTTTATTGATCTGGTACGGCAGTTCATTGACGATGATGGTCTGTTTGCCATTGCTCTCGTCGGTTTCGATTTCACTGCGGGCCCGCATATAGATACGTCCCCGCCCGGTATGATAGGCCTCATGGATACCGGTGGCGCCATTGATCAATCCGGCGGTTGGGAAATCCGGGCCCGGCAGATGGTCCATCAGCTGATCGATGGAGATATTGGGATTGTCGATCACTGCCACGCAGGCACTGATCACCTCGGTCAGATTATGCGGCGGGACATTGGTTGCCATGCCGACCGCGATGCCTGCCGAGCCATTTACCAGCAGATTGGGGATCCGCGCCGGAAGTACGGATGGTTCATGCTCGGTTTCATCGTAGTTGGCGATGAAATCCACGGTCTCCTTATCGAGATCGTCGAGCATGGTATGGGCGATACGCGCCATACGGACTTCGGTGTAACGCATGGCAGCCGGAGAATCACCATCCACCGAACCGAAGTTACCCTGCCCATCGATCAGCATGTAGCGCATCGAAAACGGCTGGGCCATACGTACGATGGTGTCGTAGACCGCTGTATCGCCATGAGGGTGATACTTACCGATCACATCACCGACGATACGGGCTGACTTCTTGTAGGGCTTATTCCAGTCGTTGCCCAACTCATTCATCGCGTAGAGTACACGACGATGTACGGGTTTCAGTCCGTCGCGGACATCTGGGAGGGCTCTGCCTACGATCACGCTCATGGCGTAGGCCAGGTAGGATTGCTGCATCTCGTCTTCGAGATTGACGGGAAGGACTTCTTTCGCGAATTCTGTCATGAGTTAAGGCTGGCTTCCTTAATATTGCCCGGCTCGCCGGCAGCCAATTGGCTATTTGCCGTCTGAAAGCTCTGTAGGGCGTCAGAAAAAAGCACAGTGTACCATAGTCCCCCGATACTGTGTTGTATAAAAAACGCCTGAAATCCGTTTTAAGAGCCTCTCAGGTCAATTAATCATCAA
>JAHRHW010000060.1 GCA_019100305.1 Candidatus Thiodiazotropha taylori
TTGTTGGAGAGATCGATGAGGATATCGATCTGATCAGCCCGAATCTTCTTCTGAAAATGTTTGTCATCCATTTGACTGCAGTTGACCCAGTCATCACAGAGTTTTTCAAGGGCATCGCTGGTGTGATCCTGAATGATACTGTTGGAGTAGAGAGTGATGGTAAATCTCTCTCTGTTCAGATGCTTCAGCACCGGCATGAAGTAGTGGACGATTGCGTGCTGACGGAAGTCGGCCGAGACAAAACCAAGGGCGAGTTTTCTGTCGGGCTCACAGTTCATCTCACCAACATACTTTTTTCGTGTTCGGGCGTTCAGGGGTTTGGTCAACTCGGCAATTTCGGGATAGATCTCCGCTTCATCATCCAGGGAGAATAGCAGTTGCACCAGATAGTTCTGTTGTGCGACCGGATGATCAGGGGCCAGTTCAACCGATTTTTTGCAACAGGCCAGTGCTTCCTGCTGGCGCCCCTGGTGCGATAGGGCGTGACCCAGGTTCACATACACTTCGACCGTTTCATAACCATGGGTCAGGCAGTAATCCAATGCCTGCAGCGCATCTTCGTAACGGCATTGATCGTTGTAGAGTTTACTCAGTGCGACATAGGCCACATAGGCTTCAGGGTCGTTGCTGATGGTTTTGGCAAAATAGACTTCCGCTTTTGCGAAATTTCTGGTGATGTTGGCGTTGAAGCTGCCAATCATGTAGTACATGAGGTTTTCCGTACATCCAAGGTGTTCCGCAACCTCGTAGAATTTTTCCGCTTCCTGGAACTGGCCGGATTTTTCCAATGCGATGCCGCAAAGGTAGTAGATGCAAGGTGCCGGATTGCCCATCGAAATGACCTGCTGGAGATGGGTCACCGCTTCCTGATTGCGATTCTGCCTTAGCAGGCATTGTCCGAGAAGGTATTGTGCTTGAGCATTGTTTGGTTCTTTCTTCATTACTCTGGCGAATAGCTTGCCTGCTTCCGCCAGTTTGCCCTGCTGAAGTTTTTTGATTGCTGTGGCAAGGTTGTTGGACATATCAATCCGTTTATTTCAAATGCATAGAATTCAGAGCGCTGCGGTCTGTTCTGCTGAATCGGTTTGATCCACTGCTCAGTATAAGTGCCGCTTCGGCATCAGCGCTAAAGTCGACAGATCAGGTGCAGGTGTCGCACTTAACCGAGGATCAGTTCCAACACCACTTTGGTGCCGAAATAGGCCAGCATCAACACCACGAATCCACTCAGAGTCCAGATCAGGGCCTTCTGTCCGCGCCAGCCGAAGCGGTAGCGTCCCCACAGCAGGGTACCAAACACCAGCCAGGCGATGATCGACAGAATGGTTTTGTGCGCCAGCTGTTGCTGGAACATGTTCTCAAGAAAGGCGAAACCGGAGAGCAGGGCCAGGCTGAGCAGTACGAAGCCTACCGCAATCATCTCAAACAGCAGGCTCTCCATGGTCTGCAGTGGTGGTAGGGCACGGATAAAGCCCCCCGGGTGGCGCTGGCGCAAGTGGTGATCCTGAATCGCCAGCAGTACCGCCTGCACACTGGCCAGGGTAAACAGGCTGTAGGCGAGCATCGAGACCAGAATGTGTATGGTCAGTCCGGAGGAGAGCTGGCCGCTGAGAAAATGGACCGTCTGATAGCGGTTCTCCAGAAAGATCGCAATGGCGGCAATCGGCATCACGAAGATGCCCAGGTTTTCCACCGGCTTGGTCAGACTCGAGATCAGCAGCAGGAGCGCAATGGTCCAGGCAATCAATGACATGGCATTGAAAATGCCCATGTTGAATCCGGCTGCAGCCATCAGATTCTGATAGTGGGGGATTGCGTGCAGCAGAATGCCCAGAAAGCCCAGACCCAGGGCCAGTGACCTGGGTAAACCTGAACCCATGCGGCCGTTGAACAGGCGCAGTGCGATTACGGTTCCAGTTGCCAGGTAGGCAATGATGGCGAGTGTGGCGATCAAAGGTGAAACTTCTCTTGAAATCAATCTACTTAGGCCGGATATTCGCACATTTGGCTGCTGCTGTGAAAGGGCGATGTGAAACTCCTGCCAACTTCTTCGCTGCAAAAGCAGATTTAACGGGAGCAGATGGCTTGAGCTGGTATATAATCACCGGTTCGATGCACCCGGTGCTGTTGGTGGAGGAGGCGATATCATCAGCGTCGAAGTGGAAATTCAAGCGGACTCGAGACGGATATGTTTGACAATCTGACACAAAGACTGGGCAAGGTTCTGACCAATTTACGGGGCCAGGGCCGCCTGAGCGAAGAGAATATCAAGGAGACCATGCGTGAGGTGCGCATGGCCCTGCTCGAGGCGGATGTGGCGCTGCCGGTGGTGCGGGAGTTTGTCGATCAGGTGAAGCAGAAGGCGATGGGCGAAGAGGTGATGAAGAGCCTCACACCAGGCCAGACCCTGATCAAAATCGTCAACGATGAACTGGTTCAGGTGATGGGTGAGGCTAACGAGTCTCTCGACCTGACCGCCCAACCGCCCGCGGTGATCCTGATGGCCGGCCTGCAGGGTTCCGGTAAAACCACCAGTGTGGCGAAACTCTCCCGCTGGTTGCAGCAGCAGGGGAAAAAGAAGGTCAGTGTGGTCAGTTGTGACGTCTATCGTCCCGCCGCGATCGATCAGTTGCAGACCCTCTCCAAAGAGGTGGAGGCCCAGTTCATTCCCAGCCAGGGGGATGAAAAGCCAGTCAAAATCGCCAAGCGGGCGATGGAGACAGCCAAGCGGGATTTTGCCGAAGTGCTGATCGTTGATACCGCCGGTCGTCTGCATGTGGACGGAGAGATGATGGAGGAGATCAAACAGCTCCATCAGGTGCTCAATCCGGTAGAGACCCTGTTCGTGGTCGACAGCATGACCGGTCAGGACGCGGCAAATACCGCCAAGGCCTTCAACGATGCGCTTCCCCTTACCGGTGTGATTCTGACCAAAGCGGACGGTGATGCCCGGGGCGGTGCGGCCCTGTCGATCCGACAGATCACCGGCAAGCCGATCAAATTCATCGGTGTCGGTGAAAAGACCGATGCCCTGGAGCCTTTCCATCCGGATCGCATCGCCTCGCGGATTCTCGGCATGGGCGATGTGCTGACTCTGGTAGAGGAGGTCAGTCGCAAGGTCGACCAGGACAAGGCCGCCAAGCTGGCGAAAAAGCTGCAGAAGGGTAAAGGTTTCGACCTGGAGGATTTCAAGGAGCAGATGCTGCAGATGTCCAAAATGGGAGGCATGAGTGGGCTGCTCGATAAGCTGCCCGGGATGGGTGAGCTGCCCGATCATGTTAAGAATCAGGTGGATGACAAGCAGGTCGGTCGCCTGATTGCGATCATCAACTCCATGACCCCCCATGAGCGCGCCTTTCCCGCTGTGATCAAGGGTTCAAGAAAACGCCGTATCGCCGCCGGCTCCGGTACCCAGGTGCAGGATGTGAACAAGCTGCTGAAACAGTTCACCCAGATGCAGAAGATGATGAAGAAGATGAAGGGTGGCGGCATGAAGAAGATGATGCGCGGGCTGGGTGGCCGATTCCCCGGGGGTGGTATGCCTGGCGGCGGCATGCCCGGTGGCGGCGGAGGATTCCCCTTCTGAGCGCCACAAACGACCTTATCGGTCTATTATATAGAGTGGTTTAGGCTCTAAGCCCCTAAAAAATGCCAATTTGGGTCTTCACATTGGGGCAATCTTAGCTATAATACGCCGTTTCCCGCCGGCCGGTCCGGTGTGTTAACCAATTTTCAAGGGTACATCATGGTAACCATACGCCTATCTCGAACTGGTGCTAAAAAGCGTCCGTTCTACCACATTGTTGTCACTGACAGCCGCAATGCCCGTGACGGCCGCTACATCGAGCGCCTGGGCTTCTTCAATCCCGGTGCTGTCGGTGGTGAAGAGGAGCTGCGTGTTGATCAGGATCGTATTGAGCACTGGGTCTCCAAGGGTGCGCAGCCCAGCGAGCGTGTTGCCACTCTGCTCAAGCAGGCCTCGAAGCAGCAGGCTGCCTGACAGAAATACGGTTCTCGTCCAGGCCTGACAGCCGGTAAGGACAGAGACAATGTCAGAGAGAGAGATGATCATAATGGGCCGGGTTTCTGGCCTGTTTGGTGTCAGGGGGTGGGTCAAGATCTACTCCTACACCGCACCGAAGGAAGGGATCCTCGGTTACAAGCAGTGGTACCTGAAGCGCCAGGGTGACTGGCAGCAGATCAAGGTGATCGCAGGGCATCCCCAGGGCAAGGGGATTGTCGCTCAGCTCGCAGGTTACGATGATCGTGATCGGGCTGCAGAGCTGATCGAGAGCGACATAGCCGTCGGCAGGGATCAACTGCCGAGTTTGCCCGCCGGTGAGTACTACTGGACCGATCTGGAAGGCTTGCGGGTAGAGACCCTGGAAGGGGTCGATCTGGGGCGGATCTCCCACCTGTTCGAGACCGGCGCCAACGATGTGCTGGTGGTGAAGGGTGATCGGGAGCGATTGATTCCCTATACCATGGGAGAAGCGGTGCAACGCATCGACCTGGAAGCCGGCTTGATGGTGGTTGACTGGGACCCGGAATTCTAAGCCATGCGCTTCGATGTGGTCACCCTGATGCCCGATATGTTTGATGCACTCAAAGGAGAGGGTGTGGTAGGCAGAGCGATCAACCGGGGATTAGCCCAGGTTGAACTCTGGAATCCCAGGGACTACACCACAGACGTACATCGGACTGTGGATGATCGGCCCTACGGTGGTGGGCCGGGCATGGTGATGAAGTATCAGCCCATGCAGCAGGCCATCGAGGCGGCACTGGCAGAGGCCGGGCCGGCCAATGTGGTCTATCTGAGTCCACAAGGCAGGCGGTTTGACCAGCAGAGCGCCAAGCGGTTGGCTGAGAGTGGTAGACCTCAGTTACTGCTTGCCGGACGTTATGAAGGGATCGATGAACGGCTCATCGAACGTTATGTCGATGAGGAGTGGTCCATCGGGGACTACGTTCTGAGTGGCGGGGAGCTGGCCGCCATGGTGGTAATAGATGCGGTGATTCGGCTGTTACCCGATGTGCTCGGGGATGCGGATTCCGCGATACAGGACTCTTTCATGGATGGGTTGTTGGATTGTCCCCACTACACCCGCCCGGAAGAGATCGATTCGATGTCGGTGCCGCCGGTTTTACAGAGCGGCAACCATGAAGCCATTCGCCGTTGGCGATTGCAGCAGGCGCTGAAGCGCACCCTGGCACGGCGCCCGGAGTTGCTGGAAGATCGACAGCTGACGGCGGAAGAGAAAATATTTTTAGCAGAAATCAGTGCAGCGTCGGGAGACGCGAAGCAAACACAGGAGCAATAGACCATGAGCAATATCATCGCAGAACTCGAAGCCGAGCAGATGAGCCGTGAGGTTCCCGATTTTGGCCCAGGTGATACCGTTGTTGTTCAGGTTCGGGTCAGAGAGGGCGAGCGTGAGCGTCTGCAGGCCTTTGAAGGTATCGTCATCGCCAAGCGCAACCGCGGCCTCAACTCGGCCTTCACCGTCCGTAAGATCTCTCATGGCGAAGGGGTGGAGCGTGTGTTCCAGACCTACAGCCCGACTGTCGCTTCCGTGAAAGTGACCCGTCGTGGTGATGTGCGTCGCGCCAAGCTCTACTACCTGCGTGGTCGTACCGGTAAGGCGGCCCGTATCAAAGAGAAGATCTAAGCGCGCCTTTCACGGCCCGTTGGAGATCCGCCCTCTGCCTGATGGCAGGGTGGTAAAGGATAGAAAAAACCCCGGTCTGTTGGCCGGGGTTTTTTTATGTCTGGGTGTTGCCGACTGATCTTTCAGGCCAGTGGACCCTGCTCCGATTTGAGATAGTTGGCTGGATGGGGCTGGCGGGTCAGCAGATTGTGAATCTGCCAATGTTCGTTATTCGGAACGCAATCGTCGATGGTGATTGTTTTTCCCTGTTTGGTGGCCACCGGTTTGCCATCCTGATAGAGAATCCGGTGTCCCAGCTGTGCCGGGATACGCTTGCCGGGGGTGATGATGCCGGTGAGATTCAGTGGGTCGGCACTGCTGATGGTGATCATTTGCTGACGATCCTGCTGTTTGCTCAGCTCCCGCAGTTGGCCGACCGCCTCGGGTAGGGCGAAGTGCTCACCGGCAAAGCCCTCGACGAAACGACCGCCACGGATCTCTCCCCGGGCCTCCATACGCCGCAGGGCATAGAGCAGATCACGCCAAGGGGGGAGTCCCTGCTCCCGATCCAGCAATTTTCGGAACACCACGCCGTAGCGGTTCAGCAGGATGCGGGCGAATTGCTCGCTACGCTGCAGACGATCCTCGTTGGGCTGGGTTGGGCGTACCAGTGACCATCGCCCACCGGAAGCCAGTGGGGCCTGTAACGGATTGCGGCGTCGAGTTGGCCGGCGACTCTTCTGCGGGGAGATCATGCTGCGCAATCCCTGAAACTGATCGGAGGTCACCAGACCCCAGGCCACCAGTTCACCCAGGCCGTTCTCCAACTGGGTCTTAAGCAGCCCTGTCTGCTGTTTGAGTTCATCGAAGAAGCTGGCTCCCCAGTGCTTCAACACGTCGAGAATTTTAACCGCCGTTGCGCTGAGCCCCTCGTTGGAGAGCTCATCCTGTTGGCGCCAGAGGGGGAGGTTGGATCTCAGGATGAAGGCCAGCGGGGTGGTCTTGATGGCGGGATTTTTAGGGCCTTTCTGTTGGCCTTCCGGTGGATGCAGGCGCAGCCAGACCAGCTGACCCGAACTGCAGAGCTGATCCAGTTCCCCGGAGAAATAGGGCTGCAATCGACTGGGTAATACCTCCTCCTCCCAGCTTGCCGCAGGCAGGCTGACTCCTTCCAGCTGGCCAATCACCCGCTGCAGAGCGTGGCTTCCTTCGGAAGGCTCATCCAAGCCCTGCCAGTTGAATAGAAAAGCCATGAACTCGCCTGGGCTTACCGGGGCGATCTCGTTACGCAGTTGTTTCAGGGTATAGCGGTGAATACGCGCCAGCAGACCCCGCTCACACCACTCGATATCAGACTGGGATGGATCGAAATGGCCCTGAATGGCATAGCCCTCCTGCTCCAGGCTGGCCATTGCCTGATCAACCTTGGCAGTGGAGAGTCCCAGCGGCGCTGCCAGTTGTGCCACGGTGACCGGGCCGAGACTCTCCAGGCGACTGCGCAGGATCTCGACAAAGGCTCTGTCAATGCTCTCCGCCTCTTCGGCAGGTAGTGGCTCAATGGCCGGTTCAGTCCGGCCATCCGGACAGACCATGGTTAACGCCTGTAGCCGTTCTGCGGCCACCCACAGGGTTTGTTCATTTAGCATCAGGCGAGTGGCACGTCGCTGTTGCTGTAGCTCTCCAAGGTAGTTCTGCCAGGTGGGCAGGTCGAATGGAGAGATCTCCTGCTCAACAATGAAACCGCTGATCACCAGGGCGTCATGCAGTTCGTCTGGGTTGCGGGGCTGGGGCCAGGCCTCCTGCTTGACCCGCTCGATGGCCTTTGGGTCGAGTTGTCCCATCTCGGCGGCGTTGCCCGCATCCATGCGCCGCTGCTGTACCGCCAGGGCCCGTCGCTCCTCTGCCGGGGTGTCGTCTAGGAAGGCGTAGGGCCGGGCGTTGAGAATCTCATGGGCCATCAGCGACGGAGTAGGCAGGTCCTTGGCGACCACCTGGATCTCACCGGATTCGATCCCCTGCAGCACCCGTTTCAGACCATCGATGTCCATCAGCTCTCGCAGGCAGTCCTGCAACACCTGATTAACCAGCGGGTGGTCGGGTACCTCCCGCTCTCCCTGGATATTCTCGAAGCAGGCGAGCTGGTCCGGGAACACCAGCGCCACCAGATCTTCCGCGTCGTTGCGTTGGAAGGGGGCGGGTACCCGTTTGCCGTTGCGCATCCGAGGCACCGCCAAAGCGATATTGGTGACCCAGCGCCAGCGGGTGGGAAACATGGGGCTGCCAGCAGGGCCTGGATCAGCACCGGCTCGACACTCTCTGCCTTCAGGTAGCCTGCCGGCTCCTGCAAAGGAAAGCTGTGGGTTGGCCCGAGTGAGAGGATCAGGTTGTCCTCATTGGCCGCTGCCTGCAGTTCAAAGTTGAAACGGCGGCAGAAGCGTTTGCGCAGCGACAGCCCCCAGGCCTTGTTGATGCGGGAGCCAAAAGGGGCATGGATCACGAAGTGCATGTCCCCGGTTTCGTCGAAGAAGCGCTCGAAGACGATGCGCTGCTGACTCGGCACCAGGCCGAACAGGGTCTTGGTTGCTGTCAGGTAGTCGACCAGCTGTTCAGCGGCACCGGCTTGAAGTTTCAATTCCTGCTGCAGGTAGTCAAGCGCTGCCGGCTGGCCCTCATCCAGCAGGGCGTCGAGTGTCTCACGCAGGCGCGAGACTGCCAGGGAGAGCTCGTCACTGCGCCCCGGTGCCTCGCCGAACCAGAAGGGGATGCTGGGGGGCAGGCCGTGGGCGTCCTCCACGAACACCCGGCCCTGTTCGATCTTCAGCATCCGGTAGGAGAAGTTGCCTAGCTGAAAGATATCCCCGGGCATGCTCTCAAAGGCGAAATCCTCGTTGAGACTACCAACGAAGAGTCCTTCGGGCTGCAGGATCACGTCGTAGTCGAACTGATCCGGAATAGCGCCGCCATTGGTGATGGCGGTGAGGCGGGCATTGCGTCGCGGGCGCAGTTTGCCGTTGACCCCATCCCGATGCAGGTAAGCACCCCGCCTTCCGCGCCGGGTATGGAAGCCGTCCGCCAGCATCTGCACCACTTCCAGGAAGCTCTGCTGGGAGAGCTTTCGATAGGGGTAGGCGCATCTAAACCTCCGGTAGAGTTCCTGCTCCTGCCACTCCCGGGTGGAGACTTCGGCGATGATCTGCTGGGCCAGCACATCCAATGGTTGATCCGGGATCGGAATCCGGTCGAGTTCGTCCCGGCGGATTGCATCGAGCATCGCCACCGATTCCACCAGGTCGTCACGGCTGAGTGGGAACAGCCTCGCCTTGGGTATACCATTGAGGTGGTGACCCGAGCGACCCGCCCGCTGCAGGAAGGTGGCAATGCGATGGGGGGAGCCCATCTGACAGACCAGATCCACCTCACCGATATCGATACCGAGTTCCAGAGAGGCGGTGGCCACCAGTGCCCGCAGGGAGCCGGCTTTCAGACGCTGCTCCGCATCGAGCCGATGCTCCTTCGCCAGGCTGCCATGGTGAGAGGTCACCGCCTCGTCGCCCAGTTTGTCAGCCAGGGCAGCGGCCGCTCGTTCCGCCAGACGCCGGGTGTTGACGAAGATCAGGGTGGTACGGTGTTGGTTGATCAGATGTTCCAGGTGGCGGTAGATCTCGTCCCAGGCCTCGTTGGCCATCACCGCCTCCATGGGTGAGCCGGTGATCTCGATCGCCAGATCCCGCTGGCGGACATGGCCGGTGTCGATAATCGTGCAGCCATTCCGGGAGGTGTCCTGCTGCGCTCCGGTGAGAAAGCTGGCCATCACTTCGATGGGTTTCTGGGTGGCGGAGATGCCGATTCTCACCGGTGGTCTGTCACAAAGTGAACTCAATCGTTCCAGACTCAGGCTCAGATGGGCACCCCGTTTGTTTCCCGCCAGGGCGTGGATCTCATCGACGATCACACTGCGTACCGACTTCAGCATCTCACGCCCTGAGTCTGAAGTGAGCAGGATGTAGAGGGACTCAGGCGTGGTTACCAGAATATGGGGTGGCGAGCGTTTCATCATTGTCCGCTCGGACTGACTGGTATCGCCGGTACGCACCATGGCGCGAATCGGCACATCCGGGTAGCCCATCTCCAGCAGCGAGTCACGGATGCCGTTCAACGGCAGTTCCAGATTCTTATGGATGTCATTGGAGAGCGCTTTCAACGGCGAGACATAGAGCACCGTGGTCTCATCCGCCAGAGGCATGCTCAAACCCTGCTGAACCAGATGATCGATCGCCGCCAGAAAGGCGGCCAGGGTTTTACCCGAACCGGTGGGGGCGGAGATCAAAGTGTTCTTTTCAGCCTGTATCGCAGGCCAGGCCAATGACTGAACTTCGGAAGGGGATCCGAAATGCTGTTCAAACCAGCGGGTGACTGCAGGGTGAAAGTGAAAGGATGACATCTTCTAATGATACTCCATAGAGAAAAATAGATGCCCTGAAATCTAAATTAAGACAGATTTTCAATTGATTAAGTTGGCGTATGGGTAATCCCTAGTAGTCAAACAAGCGTTCGCTGAGATAAGGTCAAAACAACCATAAGAAGGCAGCGGAGGGACCCGTGAGTACGCCGAATCTCTACACAAACAGCGCCCCAACCCAGTCATACACGGCAGTTAACCGTGGCATCGGCAGCGCGCAACAATCCGAGGGCGAGACCCTCTTTCAACAGGCCAGTCAGAGTCATCAGCCGGATGTTCTGATCAAGCGCCAATTTGATCAGTGCAATCAGAGTCAGAAAAGCAAACTCGCCAATGAGTTCATCTCACGAGCCGGCCGTGAGGGTATCAGTCAACTGGCGGCTACCCCGGATGGGTGGCATGCCCTGGCAGTGGTCTACGATCATGCAGGTAGTGATGGCAGAAGGATGATGTGTCAGGTGCATGAGGAGCAGGGGAATACGGCTGTTGATTACACGACTGAAAGTGAACTTGTATGTACTGTACAGTCAGTTCAGAAAGTAGAGAGATCCCCGGAAGAACAATATCTGGATAAACTGACGAAACAATATGCGGATCACAAAAGTAGTGACATGCCACTTCCTCCATCTGAATCCCTTGGGTTACGTAGTGAGATCGAGCGGGTCAGTGAGATACTCAATCCTGGTCAGCAGAATATGTGGGGTGAGTACACACCACAAGAGAAGTCACCATTTCAAAGGATCAACCAGGAAAGAAAGAAGAAACAAGAACGGGCACTGTTTGAAAAGAAGAATAAGAACAGCCATTAATTAATAACGAACAATTAGTTGGCTCAGGTTTAAGGTGCCAGTGATATACAGCTTTATATGAATGATTCTTAAGAGGGATGATTTAGGCTCAGAGAGCAAACGCTATTGTGAAGTAGCGTATGATGCTCTCTGACCCTAAAAGAACCATATACGATCCAGTAGAACTACAAGTCGATCACAACCTGCTTAATGCTGTTGTCTTCCGGATAAGGAGTAACCTGGAAGTAGAGCGACTTCATCAGGTCGAGCATCTTGAAGTTGTTGCTCAACACTTCACCCTCCATTCTCTCAAGACCACGATCTCTGGCGATCTCCATCAGGTGGTTCATCAGCTTGTGACCGATCCCCTGACGCTGCCACTCATCGGCGACCACCAGGGCAAACTCACAGCTGCGCTTGTCGGGATTGATCACATAGCGCGCAACCCCCAGCTCCACCTCATGGTGTTCATCCTCAGTTACCGCAATCAGTGCCATTTCGTTGTGATAGTCGATCTGGGTGAAGCGGGTCAGCATCTCAGGTGTCAGTTCCTGAATGGAACTCATGAAGCGGAAATACTTGGCCTCGTTGGAGAGCTGACGTGTGAAGTTCTGCTCCAGGTCTGCATCTTCCGGCCGGATCGGGCGGATTACAATGTTGATGCCGTTGGGTAGCTGGGTACGGGTGACCAGGTTGACCGGGTAGGGATGGATCGCCAGGTGGTGGTACGGATCGGTTGAGGGGCGCGGGTAGTTGACCCGGATCCTGGCATCCACCGCCACGGCGCCCTGATCATCGAGAATCAGCGGATTGATATCCATCTCTTGAATCCAGGGCAGCTCACAGGCCATGCTGGAGACACGCAGCAGCACATCCACTAAGGCTTCCCGGTTGGCAGCGGGCATGTGTCTGAACTGGTCGAGCATCTTCGATGCCTTGGTGCGATCGATCAGATCACTGGCCAGGCGCCGGTTGAGTGGCGGCAGGGCAATCGCCGAATCACCCATCACTTCGACCGTGGTACCGCCGCTGCCAAAGCTGATCACCGGACCAAACACTGGATCCCTGACGATACCAATCAGCAGCTCCCGACCATTCGGGCTCTGATACATCTGCTCAACCGTTACACCTTCGATCGTTGCTTGCGGACGGGTCTCTTTAACCTGCTCGATCAGATCCCGGTAGTTGGTGCGAACCGCCTGGGCATTGTTGATGTTGAGACGGATACCACCGGCATCGGATTTATGGGAGATGTCCGGTGAGAAGATCTTCATCGCCACCGGAAAACCGATCGATTCAGCCAGGATCAAAGCTTCGTTGGCGGAGCGTGCAATGCCGTTGCGTACCGCATTGATGCGGAAGGCGCCGAGCAGTGCAAAGGATTCCGGTTCGGAGAGGACTTTGCGCTGTTCCGATAGAGCACTTTCGATGATCAACCGGGCACCCTCGGCGTCAGGCTGTTCATGGCGTCTGGAGCTCTTTGCCGGGGTTTGCAGCAGTAAGCGCTGATTCTCCTGATGGGATGAGAGATAGTAGAAAGCGTCAACCGCATTCTCCAGCGTGCGGAAGGAGGGCAGTTTCGCGTTGTTGAACAGCTTGCGCGCATTCTCGATCTGCTTGCCACCCATCCAACTGGTCAGGATCGGCTTCTTATGTTTATCTGCCAGATCGATCAGCTCCTGCGCCACCGCATCGGGTTGGGTCATCGCCTGTGGGGTGAGGATGACGATGGTGCCATCGACGCCCGGATCGTTGAGGCAGATATCCACGGCAGCCCGATAGCGCTCCGGTGGTGCTTCACCAATGATGTCCACTGGATTGCCGTGAGACCAGACTTCCGGCAGGGCTTCATTGAGTGCCTTGATGGTATCGTCGTTGAAAGTTGCCAGCTCGATATCCAGATCGGAGGCCCGATCGGCCGCCATCACACCTGGGCCACCACCATTGGTGATGATCGCCAGTTTGTTGCCATACACCCGGTATCTGGAAGAGAGTGCCTTGGCCGCTGAAAAGAGCTGGGAGATGGTCTCCACACGCAATACACCGGATCGTGACAGGGCGGCAGAGAAAGTCTCGTCGCTACCCACCAGGGCGCCGGTGTGGGACATGGAAGCTTCCGCGCCGGCAGCGTGGCGTCCCACCTTCAACACGATAACCGGTTTGATGCGCGCCGCAGCACGCAGTCCGCTCATGAACCGGCGGGCATTCTTGATGCCCTCCACATAGAGCAGAATACTGTCGGTTTTCGGATCGGCTACCAGGTAATCCAGGTAGTCACCGAAATCGAGATCTGCTGAGATACCGGTGGAGATCACCGTGGAGAATCCGATGTCGTTGGTCTCCGCCCAATCGAGGATCGCGGTGCAGATCGCACCGGACTGGGAGACCAGGGCGAGATTCCCCGGCTTGGCGTTATTGTTGCCGAAGGTGATGTTAATCCCCTGGTCGGGACGGATCAGGCCGAGACAGTTTGGTCCGATAAAACGAATGCCGAACTCCTTGGCGACTTCGACTACCCGCTCTTCCAGACGCAGGCCGGCGGATCCGGATTCTCTGAATCCGGCAGACAGGATGATCATGGTTTTTACACCATGCAGACCGCAGGCCTCGACAATCGCTGGAATGGTTTTGGCCGGTGTTGCAACGACCACCAATTCAACCGGCTTGCCGATCTCGTCGATCGACTTGTAGGCTTTGATTCCCTGGATCTCCTCATGCTTCGGATTGATTGGATAGATAGCGCCTTTGTAACCGCAAGAGATCAGATTTCGAAATACCACTTCGCCAACCGAGTTTTCCCTTTCACTGGCTCCAAACATGGCGACGCTTTTTGGTGAGAATAGAGGGGTTAAATAGTGTGATTGCATGAGTTCCAGCCTATTGAACTTCAGGTGAAAAATAGTGAGAGTACATGTCCGTTGTTACTCACAGAGGCACGGTGTGATAGTCTGAATTAAAGCATATCCAAGGTGACGTCGATGAGCACTCAGGTTATCGGCATGAGTGGTTGTAAGTTTACCGTTAATAAATGACAAATTCTTTACTTAAGTGACGGTTTTAAAAGATCTTATAATGAGTATTTGGCTGCTTAATGAAGTGGTCATATCGTTTGGGGGTATTTTGTGAGAACGGCCTATATTACCCACCCTGATTGCCTCAATCATGACACGGGTGTGGGACATCCTGAAAACGCTTCAAGACTGCAGGCGATCGATGATCGTTTGATGGCGGCGCAGCTTTACGATTTTCTGCGCCACTATGATGCGCCGGAGGTTACCCGGCAACAGTTGCTGCGCTGTCACGACGAGGCTTATCTGAACCAAGTTGAAAAACTGATGCCCGAAACGGGGCATGCCCATCTCGATCCGGATACGGTGGTGAGTCCACTGAGTCTGCAGGCCGCCAAACGGGCTGCGGGTGCTGTGATCAAAGGGGTCGATCTGATCATGCAGGAGGGATTGAAAAATGCCTTCTGTTCTGTAAGACCGCCTGGCCACCATGCGGAGCGCATGAAGACCATGGGATTCTGTGTCTATGGTAATGCTTCAGTGGGTGCGGCACACGCCATGGCAGAGTATGGTCTGGAACGGGTGGCGATACTCGACTTCGATGTCCATCATGGTAATGGCAGTGAAGATATCTTCCGTGACGACAGGCGGGTGATTGTCTGTTCGACTTTTCAGCACCCTTTCTATCCCTACACGGCAATTGAAGAGAGTCCGGACCACATTGTCTGTGCCCCATTGGAGGCGACTGCGAAAAGCGCTGAATTCAAAGCGGCGGTAACCGAACACTGGCTGCCGGCGCTGAATCACTTCAAGCCACAGATGATCTTTGTCTCGGCCGGATTCGATGCCCATGTGGAAGATGACATGTCAGGGGTCAGCCTGACCGAAGCGGACTATCGTTGGGTTACCGAGCAGATCCTGAAGATTGCCGATGA
>JAHRHW010000458.1 GCA_019100305.1 Candidatus Thiodiazotropha taylori
TTTGAAACCTATGGTTCGGTGACCGCTTCAAACCGTTCATTACAGTGGCGGGATAGAGTGATCGAGCCGATGTTCGAGTCTTTACCGGACCATACCATCATGTATCGGCTGGCGAACAAGCTCGGTTTCGCCAATGAACTGTTCAAGAACATCAAAGTGAGCAACGATGAACCACTGATCGAGGATATCACCCGGGAGTTCAACAAAGGCATGTGGACCATCGGCTATACCGGTCAGAGTCCTGAACGAATGAAGAAGCAACAGCAGAACTGGGGCACCTTCGACTACACCTCACTGCTGGCAGAGGGGGGTCCCTGTGATGGTGAATTCTATGGTCTGCCCTGGCCTTGTTGGGGTACCGCTGAGATGGGTCATCCGGGAACACCGAATCTCTATGACACCAGTAAACCG
Source organism: Candidatus Thiodiazotropha taylori (assembly GCA_019100305.1). GTDB lineage: Bacteria > Pseudomonadota > Gammaproteobacteria > Chromatiales > Chromatiaceae > Thiodiazotropha. Next base: position 412 of record JAHRHW010000458.1, read on the forward strand.
GTGGCGAAGGGCGGCCTGACCTTCAGGGCCAGGTTCGGGGTGGAGCGCAACGGTGTCAGCCTGCTGGCGGACGGCGCCTTCTCCAGAGGCTCGGATATCAAGGACGGCTATCCGGAATTTACTGACAAACTGCTGAAGAAGCTTGGTTGGTGGGACGATCTGACCCCCGAAGAGCAGGCACTCGCGGAAGGCAAGAACTGGAAGACCGACCGTTCCGGCGGTATCCAGCGGGTGGCGATCAAGCATGGTTGCGCACCCTTCGGGAACGCCAAGGCGCGTACCGTGGTCTGGACCTTCCCCGATCCGGTACCGATTCATCGTGAGCCCCTCTACACCAGTCGCAGGGATCTGGTGGAGAAGTATCCCACCTATGAAGACCGAAAGTCCTTCTATCGTTTGCCGGTGCGTTACGGATCGATCCAAGCGAAAGACTACTCGAAGGACTACCCGATCATTCTCACTTCGGGGCGTCTGGTTGAGTACGAAGGCGGCGGTGATGAGACCCGCTCCAATCCATGGCTGGCCGAACTGCAGCAGGATATGTTTGTCGAGATGCACCCGAGGGATGCCAACAATGCCGGAGTCAAGGACGGCGATGATGTCTGGCTGGAAGGAGCCGAAGGCGCGAAGGTCAAGGTGAAAGCCATGGTAACCCGAAGAGTTGGCGCCGGTGTGGCCTTTATGCCGTTCCATTTCGGCGGCCATTTCCAGGGTAAGGATCTTCGCAGTAAATATCCCGACGGGGCCGATCCCTTTGTATTGGGTGAAGCCTGTAACACGGCCATGACCTATGGCTACGACTCCGTTACACAGATGCAGGAAACCAAGTGCAGCCTGTGTCGCATCACGAAAGCCTGAGCGCGGGTTTAACAGAGGATATACGACATGGCACGAATGAAATTCTATTGTGATCCTGAGCGTTGCATCGAATGCAATGCCTGTGTGACCGCCTGTAAAAATGAAAACGAGGTTCCCTGGGGTGTCAACCGTCGGCGGGTAGTGACCATCAATGACGGGGATGAGGGAGAACGCTCCCTCTCAGTTGCCTGCATGCACTGTTCTGATGCGCCTTGTGCAACGGTCTGTCCGGTGGACTGCTTCTATACCACCCAGGATGGTGTGGTGCTGCATGATAAAGATATCTGTATCGGATGCGGCTACTGCTTCTATGCCTGTCCGTTTGGCGCACCACAGTTTCCGGAAGATGGTGCCTTCGCCACCCGTGGCAAGATGGACAAGTGTACCTTCTGTGCCGGTGGTCCTGAGACCGATAGCAGTTCGGATGAGCAGCGTAAGTATGGCTCCAACCGACTGGCTGAAGGCAAACTGCCGTTGTGTGCCGAGATGTGCTCCACCAAGGCGTTGCTTGCCGGTGATGCGGATGTGATCTCCGACGTCTATCGCAGTCGCATCATCAACCGCAGTGCCAGCGTGATGGCCCGGGGTGTCTCCTATCGGGAGTCCACATTCAGGGCGCCGAAAAACATGAGCGGAAAAAGCAGTTCTAAAGAGTGATTGAAGAATTAAGCATGCAAATGAACGCTAAGGAAGGCAAATAAGTTGTTGGGTGCGGCTAAGCCGCACCTCGCAATGTTTGCGCTTTTAGTAGGTTCTGGTCGAACTTGATGCTTATACGCTAACGAAATCTGATTGGTCTGAAGTGGGTTGTTCCGGGGTAGGCAGGAGATAAGTTGTGAAGTGAGTATTTCACTACAAACGATTCGAGCGCTACGGGCACTTGCCGGTATGACAGATTATCAAATGGCCACATAAACAGTTTCAGTTTTTAAAATTACTGATGTTGTTTCAGTTTCAGTGCCTTGATAAGGCCAGCCAGTTACCGATCATCAGCAAAAACAGATTTGCGTATATACCCGTTCATCAGCAGACCAAACGAAATAACCAAGCCACCAGGACAAGGTTGATGATCAATAGAAGAGAGAGGATGAGTCGCCGGTTGGAGCGTTTCTCACTGAGCGGTTTGTTGACGTTTCTGCTGCTCTACAGTCTACCGCTGGAGACCGTAGCAGAGACCAATGAAGCTCGTGGTATGCCTTCGACCAGCGTGCTCAATCCGGCCGCTCAGCTATGGCGTGATGTACGCCAAAGAGATGGACGTAATGTGGGTAATACCCAGATCAAAGGGGTTGAGACAGGTGTACTGATCAATGCCAATGGCGATCGATGGGGTAAGTTTCGGATGGAGCAGCTGATTCCGATTGGTGGAACCGTTCTGTTATCGGCAGTGCTGTTGCTGGGAATCTTCTACATGCTCAGAGGTAAGGTGGCGATTGAAGGTGGCCCGTCGAATCGTAAGCTGTTCCGCTATACAACCTATGAACGAACCATCCATTGGTTTTTAG
>JAHRHW010000459.1 GCA_019100305.1 Candidatus Thiodiazotropha taylori
CCCTGGAAGCGGACAAGCAGCAGCTGCTCGAGGCGGGCGTCGATCTGCTGTTTGCGCCAACACCGGAGGTTGTCTACCCCGCCGGGCAGGCACAACAGACCCGTGTGGAAGTGCCGGAGATCTCGGATGTGCTGTGCGGCGCCAGTCGTCCTGGCCACTTCATCGGGGTCGCCACGGTGGTCTGCAAACTCTTCAATATGGTGCAGCCGGATCTTGCGGTGTTCGGAGAGAAGGATTTTCAGCAGTTGATGGTGATTCGCCGGATGGTGGCGGACCTCTCGATTCCGGTTGATATCCTTGGTCTGCAAACGGTACGTGAGGAGGATGGCCTGGCAAAGAGCTCACGCAATGGCTATCTCAACGAGGAACAGCGGCAGATCGCCCCACAGCTTTTCCGGGTTATGCAACAGACCGCTCAGACCCTGGCTGGCGGAGAGCGGGATTTTACCCGTGTCGAGGCTGAGGCTCAGCAGCAGCTCCTCTCCGCCGGATTCCATCCTGACTATTATGTGATTCGCAATGCGGATGACCTGGCTCTCCCCACAGAGGCGGATTCACGGCTGGTGATTCTTGCCGCCGCCCACCTGGGGACGACCCGACTGATCGACAATCTGCTGGTCGAATAGCACCAATTTGGCTCAAATTGTTACAGAATGTTTAATCTTTCTGGAAATTATAATAGAATCAGCAATCATAATAGCTTAAGTTAATACTTAATTGGCTCATGGTAAGTAACTGATAAGAAAAAGAAATTAGACTCGGCAGCCTGTGAGAGATGGGTTTTTCAGAGCTGGAATCACCCATAAAAGAATAAAATGCTGCATAGCAGCATTTGTTATTGATAGCTGAGTCATAATCGCGGATAATTACCGGCCAGTTACAGTCTAAACTTGGGATCTATGCCCGGTTTGGGTTGGCTAGATTTAAAATTTTCACCACAAAGGTCATGAATCCATGCAGCTGACATTACTCAAGTGCAAGCTACACAGGGCATGTGTCACCCACTCAGAATTGGACTACGAAGGCTCATGTGCCATTGATGCCGAGCTGATGCAGCTGGCAGGCATCCATGAGTACGAACAGATCCAAATCTATAACGTGACCAACGGTGAAAGGTTCACCACCTACGCCATTCTGGCCGAGGCGGGTTCTCGGGTTATTTCCGTCAATGGCGCTGCGGCGCACAAAGCCAATCCGGGCGATCGCGTGATTATTTGTGCCTATGCCGGTCTGGATGCGGATGAGATGAAAGGATTCAAACCAAGCCTGGTCTATCTGAACGAAGAGAATCAGGTGCTTCGTACCGGCGATGCCATTCCGATTCAGGCAGCCTGAGCGGGATATCACTAAGCCCAATAGTTTACTTACAGGGTTTCAAACCTGCCCTTGGTCAAGCCCTGGCTAATCAGAGGCCAGGATCGTCGATCGATGTCTGGTAGAGTTCGAGGTAGTGCTGCGCACTGGCCTCCCAACTCAGATCCTGCTGCATGCCGGTCATGGCAAGAATATCCCAGTCACTGCCTGAGCGTCGGTAGAAATTGATGGCGTGTTCAATCGCGCCCCAAAGGCTGCTGCCGTCGGCGTTATCAAAGACAAATCCCGTGGCAGTACCATTTGCCAGTGTGTGCGGTGTAACATCGACGACACTATCCGCCAATCCGCCCGTACGCCGGACAATCGGCACAGTGCCGTATCTCAGGCTGTACATCTGGTTCAAACCGCAGGGTTCGAATCTGGATGGCATGAGAAAACAGTCGCTGCCGGCTTCGATACGATGGGAGAGCCCCTCATCGTAACCGATGGTGATGCCCACCCGGCTATGGTATCGGTTACTGATCTTTTCCAGTGCGCTTTGCAGGCTATGGTCCCCGGATCCCAGCAGAACCAGCTGAGCCCCTGAATCCATGAGCCCAGGCAGAACCTGCAGGATCAGATCGACACCTTTCTGATCCACCAGCCGACCGACATAGCCGAACAACGGAATATACTCATCCTCAGGTAGTCCGAACTCCCGTTGCAACGCCAGTTTGTTATTGCGTTTGGCCGGGAAGTTGTCGATGGAGTAGGGGGTGTCGATGTGGGGATCATTGAGCGGATCCCACTGATGGTAGTCGATACCGTTGAGGACACCGCTGAAATGGCTGGCGCGGTATTGCAGCAAGCCCTCCAGACCATAGCCGAATTCAGCGGTTTTGATCTCTTCCGCATAGGTGGGACTGACCGTATTGACCCGGTCAGACAGAGCAATACCACCTTTGATGAATGAGAGTTGGTCATGGAACTCCAGGGCGTGATGGGTCCAGAGCGATTTATCGAGACCGAGTCGAAGAAAGGTCGCCCAGTCAAACAGGCCCTGATAGGCCAGGTTGTGGATGGTGAACAGGGTGGCCGGACGTTTCTCCTCAGGCTGCAGTAGGGGAGCGATCAAGCCGGTCTGCCAATCGTTGGCATGAACAACGTCCGGCTGCCAGTCGAGACCGGCCCTGTCCAGTGCAACCAAGACGGCAGCCTGACAAAAGAGCAAGAAGCGGTCAGCATTGTCAGGCCAATTATAGCCCTCAGGCGTGAGATAGGGGTTGCCGGGGCGATCGAACCATCGGGGTGCATCGACGACATAGATCGGTACCTGATGGGGGCCACACTCCCCCTGGAGCAGCGTGACTGTACTGCCATCGAGTTGCAACTCGAACACCTTTTGCAGATTATCCGCTTTGGCGAGTACCTGGGGATAGCCTGGAACGATCAGGCGGCAGTCCATGCC
>JAHRHW010000460.1 GCA_019100305.1 Candidatus Thiodiazotropha taylori
GTAACCATTGCAGAGGTCAAGGAGATCAATTCGGAACAGCCCTGGAAGTGGCTCTCAGCAGGTTGGCAGGACATCAAAACCGCGCCACTCAAAAGCCTTTCCTACGGTCTGACCCTGACCGTCGTCAGTTACCTGCTGATGATGTTGATCATCACCAATGAGTCCTATTTTCTCCTACCTCAGTTACTGGCGGGTTTTTTCCTGGTAGCCCCCCTATTGGGCATAGGCCTGTATGCCATCAGCCGTCAGATCGAGTCGGGGCAGACTCCCTCCTTCCAGCAGGCAGCACAATCGATCAAAGAGAACTATTTCAACATTTTCAGCATGGGACTGATTCTGGTGGTGGCGTTGATCGCCTGGGTAACACTGGCCCATCTGATCATCGCGCTGACCTTCACCGGCATCACCCCTGCCACCTGGTAGGGCTTTCTGGTGACCCTGTTCGGCACCTGGAACGGCTTTCAACTGCTGGTCGCCGGCACTGTCAGCGGCGCGGTCATCGCCTTCATGATCTTCAGCATCAGCGCCATCAGCGTACCCATGCTGATCGACCGCAACTGCAATGCCTTTGATGCGATCCAGACCAGTTGGAGCGCAATGCGTCACAACCGTATGCAGCTACTGCTCTGGGGCGGTATTCTGGTTGCCATCATCATTGTCGGATTCCTCACCATGTTCGTCGGCCTGATCGTCGGCTTTCCATTGGCAGCCCATGCCACATGGCATGCCTACAGGGATCTGGTTGTGAAACAGGCTTCAGAATAATTGCCGGGGGCGAGTTAGAAACTCAGTGTAAGAACAGGCTACGATCCCGCTACGCAGATAGCAGGATCGTCGCTTGAGTAGCGCTAACTGTCAGCAATCAGACAGTTGTCACTTCATGCAGCTTACCGGTCTTACAATCATATAAGTAACCATGCACCGGAATATCGTCAGGCACCAACGGATGGTGCTTGATACGCTGCACGTCTTCGATCACACTTTTCTTGTTGTCTGAGATGGTCATCCAATTGATATAGCGACCCTCGGTTGATCCGGGACCTTTACCAATGTCATGCCAACCTGTCTCATCGACTGTGGCGGTTTCCAGACTGTTCGACAACAGGTCCGCCATGATCTCATTACTGAAGGTCTCCATACCGCAATCGGTATGGTGAATCACAAACCACTCATGAGTACCCAGTAACTTATGCGAGATCACCAGAGAACGGATCGCATCATCGCTGGCCCGCCCACCCGCATTGCGGATCACATGGGCATCGCCTTCAGACAGACCAGCGAATTTTGCAGGATCCAGTCTGGCATCCATACAGGTTAAAATGGCAAAGCGACGTCCCGGAGGCATCGGTAGCTTCGCTCTCTCTCCAAACTCGGCAGCATAACCTTTATTCGCCGCCAATACTTCATCATTAATCCGACTCATGACACCCCTCCTCATATTGTTCTTACAATGCAAAAGAGGCAGCACTCCTTGCTGGATCAAACAAAGCGTCCTGTAGGTTGGACAGTTGCAGCGAAAGAAGATTGGCGGCTATTCACTGGTAAGCTGTGGGGATAAAAACTTATCAGAGGCATACCGCGCAATCAGACCTGTCGATTGTTGGCAGCGCTCCTTGAGCGGCCTCTACAACGCGCCCAGCAATCTCAATCCATCCAAGATGAGAAACAGTGCCAGCAGACACAACAGCACACCAAGGGAGCGGATGGTGGTGAGATAGAGCGAGCCGTTTAACAGCTGTTTCGATTGGCCCACAGCAACAGCCAGGACTATTTTCGATCCTACCAGAAGCGTGTAGAAACTGAGTATGAAGAGATAGGGTGCAAGAGCACTGATATCCATGGCCTTAATCACAATCGGACCGCCAACGCTAAACCAGAACAGATAGGGATGAGGACTTAAACTATTGGCCAGGATTCCCTTTAGCAGGGATTTGGACTGTCTCGGTTGCAGATCCAGATCAAGTCCATTTAGCCGAATATTCTGATAGCCGAGATAGAAGACAAAACAACCGCCGGCCAGCGAAATCAGACCCAATACCGGCTGCATGGAGGAGAGCTCATTGACGATGAACAACATCACAAGAATGATCGGCAGATCGGTAATCAGCGGGGCGAGCGCAACCCGGATGCCTGATCTGATATTGTGTTGCAGCGTTTCAGAGATCACCAGGGTCAACAAGGGTCCTGGCGCCAGTCCGGCGGAAATTCCCAGGATCAAACCGCTGATCAGGCTGGTCAACATCACTTATTGATTAACATCAAATGGATAAACCTGAGCCACTTCAAATACCATTTTGCTCCGCCCACTGTTTGAGTTGTTGCAGAACATCCAGTGAAGAGCGACCAAACTCAGTTATCTCATAAGCAACGGCAACCGGCCTGGTGCTGAGCACCTCTCGCTTCACCAGGCCGATCTCCTCCATCTCCTTGAGGCGTTGATTGACGATCTTCTTACTCGCACCGCCCAGCTGACGGACAAGATCGTTGAACCGCACCGGGCCTTGTTGAAGATGCCATAGAATGGAACCCTTCCACTTACCGCCGATAATACGCATGCCACGCTCGATAGGACAGGGTTCGGTACAGGCGTCGGCGACCCGTATGCGACCACCGGCATCGATCTGAATCTGCGCCTTCATCTCCCCTCCAGGTTACTAAAAGTATACTGGTTGACTAAATATACCTAAGGATAACAGAATAGCCGCCATCGAAAAATCGAAGGGGCCAAACAGATGAAAAACATCCTGATCATCAATGC
>JAHRHW010000461.1 GCA_019100305.1 Candidatus Thiodiazotropha taylori
TCTGTCCCCGGGCCACCCGCACCCTCACTATACGCTGTTCCTGTACCTGCAGAACTGTTATTTCAATACCCTCCACCATAACCTTGTCACCTACCTTGGGCAGCCGATCAAGATGACGAAAGGCGACACCGGCTATTGTCGTCATGCGGGGATCCTCAATGCCAAAATTCGTCAGATCATCAAAATCGGTGAGCTTCATCTCTCCCGGGACTTCGTATACGTTCTGGTCACGCTCCTCATAGAGTGCCTCCCCATGGATCTCTCCGGACAGATGACCGAAAATGAAGGTCAATACGTCACGCATGGTTACAAATCCCTCTACACCACCAAACTCGTCAAGCACCACTGCAGCACGGGCGTTGTTTTTTTGAAAGAACTCGAACATTTCATCCACTTTCTTTGTAGGTGGCACAACGATTGGCATACGCAGCAAAGACTCTATATTGAGGGTCTCTGGATCGACTTCATCCATGACGATCGGCATGACATCCTCGATGTGTAAAAAGCCAATCACATTGTCCCGATGTCCCTGGTATACAGGTACCCTGGAGTGGCGAAATGTTCGAAATTGTTCGATGACCTCTGTAATCGACCCGCTTTTATCTATAAAGGCAACCTGTGTGCGGGGAGTCATGATCTCTACTATCTCTGTAGATCCGGCATCAAGCAGGTGATAGATCAGTGTCCTTTCAGTATCATGCAGCTCTCCCTCATTTGCGATCTCATCCACGAGATAACGGAATTCATCGAGTTGCAGTATGTTCTCAGGTGCCTTTTCGCTGCCAACGATCCATCCAGTCACCCGATCGGCGATGCCACGAATCAGCCAGCGCAGTGGAAAGATGAATCGAACCCAAATACTCATGGGACCGGCAACGACTCTTGAGCTTACTCCGACAGGATTGGATACGGCGATGGTCTTAGGTGTGATCTCTCCCAACAGCAGTAACAAGGGAACCATCACCAGCACACTGATCAAGCCCGCTCTGTCTGGCCCGTAGAGCATTACAAGAATGCCGGTCATATTGGCAACGGCTGCAATATTGATTAGCTCATTGCCACACAGGATAGATATGATTAACCGACGCGGCTGGTCGAGTAGCGCATGCAGTGTTGGGGAGTGGCGATGACGGTTCTGCCTGAGCTGTCGAAGATCGAGTCGTGAAAGTGAGAAGAGCGCCGTCTCGGAACCTGAAAAGAAGGCTGAACCCATTAAAAGAAAAAGTTGCAGTACCAGACGCCAAGTCAGATCTGGATTGTCCAACAGACTGGGATCAAAATAGAAAAACCCAGAAATAGACTCCCAGTATTCATTTAACAGGGAGAATGCGACTTCCAATAGACTAGACCTCGAGATTCACTGATTTACCTATTTTTATATACTATACGAATCATACAAATCCACTACCCAATTCACTCTAATTTTTCTAAATTAATTGAAAATCATAGGCTTTCATCAGCATTCAACTGCTCACTTTTAATCCAACTGATGGCCCTTCAACCATTGAAATCCGTCGTGTGATAAATAGTGTTTATCATCAAATGGGGTGCTCCAGTGGATTTGAGCACCCCTCACACAATGATGGAGCGATCATACCTTATCAGGTTTCCTGCTCCGTTTTCTTTGCCTTGGTTCGTTTGGTTCGCCCTGCCCTTTTCTTGGTGGGGATTGCTTTTTCCTCTACGACTTCGGACTCCTCAGGGCTGGCTTCCATTGTCTCCGCTGAGATCTCCTCTGCTGCCACCGAACTCTCCAATACCTCTTCCAGAGGTGTTTCGGTGATAGGGGCACCGAACATTCCTATCATGGCCTCGTAACCAGCGGCAAGCTGCTCTGCAGTCCAATCATATCCGTGTTCGACCGCCTCTCGCACAGTCTTATCCTTTAAGCCGTAGGTGAACAGCGAACCCACTGCCAAACCCGCTGCAAAGGGTACGAGTGGAAGTGCCATACCGTTCTCCTACATTTGGTGTCAAAACTCTAGGGCAATCCATAGATCACCCCACCCACCACACCGAAATCACCGGCCAGAACATCAATCTTAATCTGTCGGCCCCGGGATCAATCGGAGTAGCACATCCCTGTACTATAATTATAGAACTGGCAACCGCAGACAGGTATGTCTGGGCCATTGTCAGCTGCGTTTCCGATAACGTGACATGATTCATCTGGGCGCAAGGTCATAAAGACCCATGCTAAGGGGGGCTATGCCTTAGCAAAATGCATATCGGCCGATTCTAGACGAGGCCGTTTGGTTCTCTGCTCTCTCAACAGGGTGAGCAGTAGCCCCTCCTCTACTGAAGCAGGGTCAGCCTTTGCCGGAGTCGGGCAGTGAAAAACAGCTCTAATCCCTCACAATCCTGGCACACCCAATCCGCCACTGCCTGTTGTGAATACTATAAGACGCCTACTGAAACCGGAATCACTACAGATGAGGCAGCTTCACGACTTCAAAACCAGGGACCGAATGCCTTACCCAAACCCAAGCGTCGTCCTCTCTGGCGCCAGTTTCTCGACCAATTCAACGACTTCATGGTCATCGTATTGTTGGTTGCAGCGCTTATTTCCGGCCTGATAGGCGAACTCTTCGATACCATCGCGATTGTCACCATCGTGATCCTCAACGCGGTTATCGGCTTTGTCCAGGAGTATCGTGCAGAAAGAGCACTGGAGGCCCTGCAACATATGATCTCCCCTGTAGCCCGAGTCATGCGCGAAGGTAAAACCCTTGCCTTGAGTGCCGAAAA